>JACCRD010000179.1 GCA_013813755.1 Acidobacteriota bacterium
ATACAATATCGAATATGTTTTAATAAGTCCCGAAGAAACGAGGACTCTGCAGCCTAACGAGGGATTTTTTAGGAAATATCCGCTGATTGCCGAATACGGACAATATCGCGTTTATCAAATTAAAAAATGAAATCACAGATGAATACAGACGAACTCAAACTTGAGGAAAGTGAGCAGCAGGCAGTGAGCGGTGAGCAGTTCAAAGTCGAAGACCAGAATTTCAAAACCGAAAACCGCCAGAAAAACATCTTCCGATCCTCGATGTCCGATTCCTTTTGGCTCGCGGGTTGCGCTGTTATCACGGCGATTGCCGCGTTTTTGCGCTTTTTCTGGCTTGAACTCAAACCGTTTCACCACGATGAAGGCGTGAACGGCTTTTTTCTAACCAACCTTTTCCGCGAAGGCATTTATAAATATGACCCGACGAATTATCACGGTCCGGATCTTTATTATTTCGCGCTCGCCTTTTCAAAAATCTTCGGCTTAAACACGTTTAGCGTCCGCTCAAGCGTGGCGATTTTTGGAGTTTTGACAGTTGTTTTAGCTTTCTGTCTGAAACGATACATCGGCGCTGTCGGAAGTTTAACCGCCGCGCTTTTTCTCGCGCTCTCGCCCGGAATGGTTTATGTCTCCAGATATTTTATTCACGAAATGTCGTTTGTTTTTTTCAGTTTCGGGATTGTCGTCGGCGTTTTGTATTTTATTGAAAAACGTAAAGCCGGAATTTTCGCCGTGGCGACGATGAGTTTGCTTCTGCTCGTCTGTTTTTTGCCGACCGCAATAAATCTGGCAAGCCTTGTCGGCACAGAAAATGTTGTTTTGTTGTGGGTTGCGCGCATCGGCGCATTCTTTGTAGAAGCGGTTCTAGTTTTTCTAATAATGCGTGTGCTTGTCGCCTGGAAAAGCGGCACGCCGATTTATCTGATGCTCGCTTCGGCTTCCGCCATTTTGCTTTTTGCCACGAAAGAGACGGCATTTATTACAATCGGCACAATGCTGATCGCGGTTTTGTGCGTTTGGCTGTGGCGAAAAATTTATCGCGGCGCATTTCGAGAACCAATTGAAAATGAGATTGAACCGGTCGAACTCAACTGGCGGACATTTCGCTCGCGGCTCGGAAATTGGAGCAATTTATTTCTCATCTTCGCCGCCGTTTCAATTGTCTTCGCCTATGTCGGAGTTTTATTTTTCTCTTCGTTTTTCACTTATGCTGAAGGTGTGCCGGCGGCTTTTAAGGCGTATGCTTTCTGGACAAAAACCGGCACGGGCGACCACACGCAAAACGGTTTTTGGGGCTATCTGTGGTGGGGAATGAAAATCGAAGCGCCGATTATGATTCTCGCTGCCGTCGGAACCGTGATTGCTTTTGCCAAAGCCAGGCACCGGTTTGCGATGTTCGCCGGTCTTTGGGCGTTTGGGCTTTTCGCCGCCTACTCGATTATTCCATACAAAACGCCATGGCTCGCGCTTTCGTTTCTGCTTCCGATGTGCTTCTGCGCCGGTTACTCCATCAACGAATTAATCGCATCACGTCACTTTCGGGTGCGAATTCTCGGCGGTGTTTTGGCGGTGACGGCAATCGCAGTTCTTGGTTATCAAACTTACGATTTGAATTTTCAGCGATATGACGACGACCAGATGCCGTATGTTTACGCGCATACCAAGCGCGAATTTCTCAATTTGATAAAAAATATCGAATTTTACGCCGAAAAAAGCGGCAGAGGCAAAGACGCGAGCATCGAAGTTGTTTCGCCTGATTACTGGTCAATGCCCTGGTATCTGCGCGACTACCCGAAGGCAGTTTTTCATGGGACTTTAATTGATACTTCGACCGCCGAAATAATCGTCGGCTCCGAAAAACAAATCAGTTCCTTTAGCCAGCGATACGGCGCAAACTACAGATATGCCGGAATTTATCCGCTCCGTCCGGGCGTGGAACTTTATTTATTAGTCAGAAAAGATTTAGCCGATCCAAACACGCGAGACATCCAAAAAATCGAAGTCAAAGCGCCGTAAAGTTCACGTTTCGTTATTTTGATAAACGCCTAAAATTATGTTTCGACAATTTTTAATTTTCGCACTTTTATTATTTGTGACAACTTCAACTTTTTCGCAAACTCCGCAAATTGAAACGGGCGTTCCGCAGACGCTGGCAAAATGGCGCGGCGTGAATTATTCGGACGTGCGATATAAACTGAATCTGACGCTTGAAAAAATGGCGCCCGTTCTAAAAGGCACGATTGAAATTTCGCTCAAAAACAATGCCGACCAAATCGTTCTCGATTGGCGAAAGATTCGCGGCAAGGAGGATTTGTCGCGCATCGAGAATGTTTCGATAAACGGCAAGCCCGTCGTTTTGAGTTCCGACTTTAGTCGGCTGAATGCGGAAAACAAGCCAACTGAAGTTGGAACTCAGAACTTTTATGAAATCAATGAGCATCTTGTTTTCAAAGACGGCGTGAAAGCGGGCGAAAATGTTATCAAGCTCGATTTTACTTCGCCGATTTTAACCAGCGGCGCGGCAATCACGCGCTACGTTGATAAAGAAGACGGCGCGGAATACGTCTATTCGCTGTTCGTGCCGTCAGACGCAAGCACGTCGTTTCCCGTGTTTGATCAACCGGATTTGAAGGCGAGATTTCAGCTTACGCTGACGGTTCCCGCTGAATGGAATGCGACTACGAATACGCAAGAGAGCGGAGTGGTATCAGAGACACATCAACACTATATTTCTAATAATAAAGAGATTGTTTCAAAAACATTTCATAATCAAATTTTGAAAGACCGAGAATTAGTTGCAAGAACTTTGCAGTTTTACGAGACAAAACCAATCAGCACTTATGTTTTTGCGTTTGCCGCCGGTAATTTTGAAGTTTTTAGAGAATGTCTTTACATAAACAAGGTTATAGGAAGTGAAGTAATGAAATGCTTAGAAATACCTAAGACATTTCAAGAAAACAGAAGCACTTCAAAAATTTATGTTCGCAAATCGCAAGCCGAAAAGTTTAAACAACACGCCGCCGAGACTTTTCGCCTTAACCGCGAAGCCGTCAAATATCTCGAAAGCTATTTCGATTACAAATTCCCGTTTCCGAAATACGACCTTGTTTTGATTCCCGAATTTCCGTTCGGCG
>JACCRD010000182.1 GCA_013813755.1 Acidobacteriota bacterium
CGTCCGCGTCAAGCCACATTCCGTGCGCGAAAACCGTTTTCGGCAAATCAATTTCTGCAGCAGTTAAAAATGACCACCAATAAATTGTGTGAAAGCGCAAAATATCTTTGCCGACAATATGAACCGCGTTCTGCCAGTATTTTTCAAAACCGACATTCGCTTTTTCCGAATTTCCCCAACCGATTGCTGTAATGTAATTTGAAAGCGCGTCCATCCAGACATACATTACATGGTTCGCGTCTCCGGGAACTGGAACGCCCCAACTGACCGAGGATTTTTCGCGGCTGATTGAAAGGTCCTGCAAACCGCGTTTGATAAAGGCGGAGACTTCGTTGCGGCGGGCTTCAGGCTGAATTTGGCGCGGTGTTTCTTCGATAATTTTCAAAAGCGTTTCGTCATAATCGGAAAGCCGAAAAAAATAGCTTTCCTCGGAAACTTTATCAAGCGGGCGTTCATGAATTTTGCACAGCGGAACATCTGAATCTTCCTGTTTCAGAAAATCGTCTTCCTGCTTGAATTCCGCGCACGGGGCGCAAAACCAACCTTCGTAAAAACCTTTGTAAATTGCCGAATTACCTTTTGGAGTTTGGTTGGCAGCGATTTTGCGCCATAAATTCTGCACGGCTTCATAATGAAACGGTTCGGTCGTCCGCATAAAAATATCGTAACCGCCGTTTTCTGAATTTAACTTAAAATCGGCAAACATTCGCTTTAGTTCGTTTGAGATAAAATCCACCTGCTCTTTCGGTGTTCGATTATTTTTCTCTGCGGCGCGCTCAATGTTAACGCCGTGTTCGTCAGTTCCCGTCAAAAAATATGTGTCAAAACCGCGCTGTTTTTTATGACGCTGAATGACATCGGCAACAATCGTCGTGTAAAGATGTCCAAGATGCGGTTGGCTGTTGGCGTAATAAATCGGCGTGGTGATGTAAAAAGTTTCGTTCATAAAATTACAAAAAAGATTTCTAATCTCTTTTATTTGCTTTAACTTAACCCTTGATCAACGACATTGCTTCAGCACGAGTTCTGGCATCTTTACGGAAACCGCCGAGAACGCTTGAAGTAATCGTGATCGCACCCGGCTTCTTCACGCCGCGCAGAGTCATACAAGTATGCTCGGCTTCAACAACGACCATTACGCCAATCGGCTGAAGTTCATCAAAAAGCGTCTGCGCGATTTGCTGTGTCAAACGTTCCTGCACTTGCAAACGACGGGCAAAAATTTCCGAAATTCTAGCTAATTTGGACAAACCGACTATGCGCCCGCCTTTTGGAATATAAGCGATATGACATTTGCCGACGAACGGCGCGAGGTGGTGTTCGCAGACAGAAGCAATCGAAATATCTTTGACAATCACCATTTCCTCATGCGAATCGCCGGGCAGCGGAACGATATGTTCGCGCGCGTCTTCCCACATTCCTTCAGTCAGTTCGGCATAAAAATCCGCCACTCGTTCCGGTGTTTTCTGTAAGCCATCGCGATTTGGGTCTTCGCCCATTCCTTCGAGCATAAGGCGCACGCCCTGTGCGATTTTTTCTAAATCAACTTTTTTCTCTAATCCCAATTTATTTCCTCTTAATTAACTTTTTGCTTTCGCTTAAAACTTTTTTTTCAACTTCCTGAAAAGATTCTCCGGAATTCAAAGAAATTTCCCGAATCTGTTCATACTCTGGTTTAACATTAACAATTTTCCCTTTATAAAATGCCATCTTAACATCAACTTCACCAAGTTCAGTTTTTATCTTTTGAAATTCTCGTCTCAGACAGTTTCTTTCGACTTCCCTAATACGAATGCCTAAAGTTGACGTTTCGGTATATAAAAGTTCGCTCAAAATATCCTTTTTGTCCTCGCTGCAAAGAATCGAAATCATTGTCGCCGGTCGGTTTTTCTTCATCTGAATCGGTGTAAACCAACAATCCAAAGCGCCGAGTTCAAACGCGCGTTCCATCACAAAACCCAAAATCTGCGCGGGTAAATCATCAATATTCGTCTCTAATTGGAATAAGTGGTCAGTGGTCGGCTGACTTTGGACTTTGGACTTTGGACTTCGGACTTCTCCGAGCATTAGCCGCAAAACATTCGGAAAATCTTTGTATTCACGAGTTCCCGCGCCGTATGCTGTTTTTTCAATGATCATTTCAGGAATGTTTCCGAATTCTTTGCAAACAGTGGCGATAATCGCCGCGCCGGTTGGAGTGATCAACTCGCCTTCTATTTCAGTTGAGTAGATTGGCACATTGTTCAGAAGTTCAGCTACGGCAGGGGGCGGAACGGGAAATGTACCGTGCGCCATTTTCGCAAAACCGCTCCCGACATGGATTTTTGAACACGCAAAGTTTTCGATTCCGAGTATTTCAAACCCGACGCACGCGCCGACGACATCGATGATCGCGTCCATCGCGCCGACTTCGTGAAAATGGACTTTATCGATTTCGATTCCGTGTATTTTGGCTTCGGCTTCGGCTAACTTTGTAAAAATTTCAATTGCCCGCTTCTTTACATTTTCGCCCAAACGCGAATCCGAGATGATTTTTTGAATTGTTTGCAGATGGCGATGCGCGTGTTCGCGCGGAACTTTTACTTCGGCGTGGATTGCTGAGATTCCCGATTTATCAACAATTTTAAGTTCAATCTCAAAATCAGCGACATCGAGCATTTTTATTTGTTCAACCAACGCTTCTCTTTCAACGCCCAGCGCAACCAGCGCGCCCAAAATCATATTTCCACTCGCGCCCGCAAAACAATCGAAATAAAGTGTTTTCATAAAACTAAAAGTCTAGGGTTGAAACTGAGAAAGGTCAAAGCGGTCGTTTCATTCTTTGCGTATCAATGCGTTATACTTTCCTTTTTGCTAAAATGTCTTTTTTCTGAGGTAGAAATAGTAGTGATTTTATCCGAGCTTCAAGCGTCTTTACGCACCCTCGTTACCAAAACCGCGAAGGAAAATTTTAATATTCAACTCGAGCAGATTGCGTCGGAAGTTCCGCCAAAAATCGAATTCGGTGACTTGGCTTTTCCGGTGGCTTTTGATTTGGCGAAGAAAATTAAATTGGCGATCGGAGAAAAGAAAAATCCTCGCGAGATTGCCGAAAAATTAAAAGCGGCTTTAGAGACTCACGAAATGGTTGACCGCGTAGAAGTTGCGGGCGCAGGATACTTGAATATCTTTTATAACCGGGCAAAATTTTTAGCCGTAAGTATCAATCAGGAATTATCCGCAAGTAATAAACCAGACGAGACTTTGGAAAAAGCAAAGGTTTGTGTTGAACACACGTCTGTTAATCCGAATAAGGCGGCGCACATCGGACACGTCCGAAATTCAGTTTTGGGCGATACTTTCGTACGAATGCTGGAGGCGAGCAGCAAACAGGTAGAAGTTCAAAATTATATTGACAACACCGGCGTTCAGGTCGCTGATGTCGTTGTCGGATTCATCTATCTGGAAAAAATGAATCTCGAAGATATTATAAATTTGGACGAAAACTTAAAGAGTGAAGAAAAAACTTTTGATTATTACTGCTGGGATTTATACGCAAAAGTCGGCGTGGCTTATTTAGAAAACGAAGAATTAAAAAAAAGACGTGTCGAAGTTCTGCATTTGATTGAAGAAGGCAATAATCCAATGGCGGAACTTGCGGATTTTGTGGCAACGCGCAATGTTCAGCACATTTTGCAGACAATGGAGCGGCTTTCGATCAGGTATGATTTGCTGCCGCGGGAATCGGAAATTCTCCATCTCCATTTCTGGCAAAAAGCGTTTGAAATGATGAAGGAGCGCGGTGTTATTCACCTTGAAACACAGGGGAAAAACGCCGGCTGTTGGGTAATGCCGTTTGAAGCGCACGCCGGAAATGAAGATCACGATGCCGATAAAATTCTTGTCCGCTCAAACGGAACGGTGACTTACACGGGCAAAGACATCGCTTATCAAACCTGGAAACTCGGGCTTTTGGGCTTGGATTTTAATTACAGGCTTTTCCAAAACTATCAGGACGGCAAGGAAGTTTGGATGACAACAGCCGCCGATTCCGAAGGCGCAGACATTCCTGCGTTTGGAAACAACGAAACGGTTTATAACGTGATTGATTCGCGCCAATCTTACCCGCAGGAAGTCGTAAAAAAGGGCGTGGCGACGATTTTTCCCGAAAAAGGTGAGGCGGCAAGCGTTCATCTTTCGTATGAAATGGTCGCGCTCTCGCCTGGAGCAGCAGTAGAACTCGGATTTAATTTAAGCGCGGAAGACCAACATAAATCATTCGTCGAAATGAGCGGGCGAAAAGGTTTAGGCGTGAAAGCCGATGATTTAATTGATCGTTTGGAAGCCAACGCCCTCAGCGAAGTTTCCAAAAGGAACACCGAACTTGACGAAGAAAAACAAAAACAAATCGCGCGGCAAATCGCTATCGGAGCTTTGCGCTATTTCCTACTGAAATTTACGCGCACCACGGTTATTATTTTTGACTTCAAAGAAGCGCTCGCATTTGAAGGCGAAACCGGAACTTACTGTCAGAACGCGACGGTCAGGATTAACTCGATTTTCCGCAAACTTGACCAAAACGCGGTTGAAGAAGCGTTTCAAATCGTATCGGAAAAACCGTCGGAAATGGCGGAAATTCTCAAAAATGAAAATGAAGTGTGGGCGCTGACAACTCTCGCTTTAAGATTTGAAGAAACAATCGCGCAGGCAATCTCGGCAACTGAACCGGCAATTTTAGCGAAATATACTTTTACTCTGGCGAAGGCTTTTAATCTTTTCTACCACAATCATAAAATTATTGTCGAAGAAAATGAATTGAAGCGAGCCGTTTTAATCGTTGTCGCTGAAATTACGCGGCGCAGTTTGACGGCTTCGCTCAACACTCTGGGAATTGAAGTTCCTGAAAGAATGTGAATTCAATTTTAGATTTTGGAATGAAAAATTATTCATTCAGTTGACTTTTTTAACATTTAGATTTGTTTTAGCGTAAACTTTACGTCACTGCGGTGATAATACTTTATCTCCGAAAATATTTTAGAAACTAAACTTTTTTATTTATGCTTATTGTAATGAAAGCGGACGCGTCTCAAGATGATATTAAGCGCGTTCTTGAAGTAATTGAACATCTTGGCTTTAAGCCGCATTCTTTGCCAGGCGAAAATCGCACTGCTATTGGAATTACAGGCAATAATGGCGCGGTTGACCCGACCCATTTTGAAAATCTTTCCGGTGTTGCCGAAGCGATTCGTGTGACAAAGCCTTATAAGTTGATTTCAAAGGATTTGCGTCCCGAAAAATCAATCGTCAAAGTCGGCAATTCAACCGTCGGCGGAAATGAATTGGCTGTTATTGCCGGTCCGTGCGCGATTGAAAATGCCGAACAGGTTTTCAGTGTTGCTCAAGCCGTCTCCGAAAGCGGCGCCAAATTTTTCCGCGGCGGAGCATTCAAACCGCGTACTTCGCCTTACGCTTTTCAGGGGATGGGCGAAGACGGATTGAAGATTTTGGCGGAGGTGCGCGAGCAGTTCGGTTTGAATATTGTGACCGAAGCGATGGACAATTATGGCATCGATTTAGTAGAAAAATACGGCGACTGCATTCAAATCGGCGCGCGCAATATGCAGAATTTTTCGCTTTTAAAGTATGTCGGGCAAACGCGAAAACCGATTCTGCTTAAACGCGGACTTTCCGCCACGCTTGATGAATTCCTGCTTGCCGCCGAATACATTATGGCGGAAGGAAATTATGACGTTATTTTATGTGAACGAGGAATCCGAACTTTTGCCGATCATGCCCGCAACACTCTGGATTTGTCAATCGTTCCGGCAGTTCAACGCATCTCGCATTTGCCGATAATCGTTGACCCATCGCACGGAACAGGTAGAAATTTTATGGTCAATCCGATGGCTCGCGCCGGTGTCGCCGTCGGCGCTGACGGTTTAATCATCGAAGTACACTCTAAACCGGAAGAAGCTTTGTGCGACGGGGCGCAGGCGCTGACTCCTAAACAATATCTCGAACTTTTTGAACAGGTAAAGGCAATTCATGAAGTAATCTCCACCGAAAAAATGACGCTCGACAACTCAATAAGTTTTTCTTAACAATGAACTTTGCATTATTATTAAAAGGCATCAAATTTTAGTAAAAAACTTATTTGTTTCCAAAATAAAAAAAGTTCGCGTCTGTTTGTAAAACAAACGCGAACTCTCTTTGTTTACTCCGTTCCCCCTTTTGCCTATTTTGCCAAATGAAGTCTTAAAAATCCGTAAAATTGAATGTAACAGCTGAACATCGCCGTAACAATCAACAAAGTCAAAGGCAAAAATCTAAATGTTTCCGGCAAAACCACGCCCAAAGTTTGATTAAATAAAGCGCCGAGAAGAATTGCAAACCCGGCAATCAAACTTCTGCCAAATACCCAATTTACAAAATTTGTTTTGGCATCCGCCGCAAGAAAATAAGGCAAAACAATAACCATCAGCAACGTAATTACCATCAAAAAATTGTCAAAACTGATTCTTGTCAGAGTTCTTCCGAATTCAACCGCTAAAAAGAACAAAACAAAGGTTGTTTCAACAGCAAAGCCTTTTTCACCTGTGACTTCGCTTCGCGCGATGCCTGTGTGCGACATTGTTTTCATAAATCCTGCCCGAAAATTAGATTCTATTTATTGTTCGGCTTACTAAACTGAGTGTAAGCCACGCGAAAAAGTTCTGACAAAGCTTTTGCCGTCTCAGGTGTCAGATTTTTATCAGCGCGAAGATGAGCCTCGACAATTTCAGGCGTCGCTTCGTGCGGATAATACACAATCGCGTCAACCACTTCGTTGCTGCTCTGATGTTTATTCATCACGCGGTCAATCGGCATATCAAGCCAGCCAGTCAGCCGTGCGATATTGTCGGCGTCCGGTTTGCCCGTTCCGTTCTCGATTCGTGAAAGCGTTGAAGCGGAAACTTGGGTTGCGTCCGCGACATCACGCAGACTCATTCCTAATTCTTCACGGCGGCGTTTAATGGCGCGTCCGAGTTCTCTTGTGTTGATCAGACCTTCATTTTTGTAAGCCATATATTTTGTTCTCCAAAAAACTTTTTTCATCTGCTGGGTTTCAAACAGCATTTGGTATAAATACCTCCAAACCGCTGATTACAAAATCGAAGATAACATAGAAAAATTTTAGATGCAACACTACGTTTCATACTTGCAACACACATTTTATTGTGATACACTGTTTCACAGATGAAACGTATATGTTTTATCCGATGTGCAAACTGTTTGAACACAATAAATTGCATTAATTTCAAGGAGATAAAATGACAGCAGTAACATTAGAAAAAAATCTTTCGGATAAAAAAGAAAAACGAGCGAAATCAATTGCGGCGATGGGATTAGTCAACCGCGAGAACGACAAATTTCGCGTTTCGACACCTTCTCTTCGCGGCAAACAAAATTCATATGATGTATGGCGCGATGAAAAAAGCAAAATCCGTTGCAATTGTTTGGAGTTTGAAGAAGCAGCTGTCATTGATTCGGGTTTCCGCTGCGAACATATTTTGGCGGTAAAATACGCTCTGGTCGCAAAAAATACCGAATCGGAGACAAAGCAGTCTGTAAAAGTTGAAACTGAAATTGAAGTTAAACCGGTACAGGCGACGATACATAACACAAACGCATCTGAGTCGCGCGTTTTCGAGAATGGAAAGGAAAATCTGGAGAATGAAAACGAATCCAGAATCCAGAATCCAAAATCCAAAATTGAAATGTCCGCGCGCGGCGAACAGAAGTCCGACAAAGTTCAGGAAAATGTTTCGGTCAAAGGACAAACCGATACGAAAAAAGTTTCTGAGCCGAGTCCTCTTGCGAACACACAAGGAGATACCCAAATGAAACACGAAAACTCAAAAGAAATGCCGTTAGCGATTGCCGAAAGCGCGTCTGAAACAGAAACGGTCAACAATGTTCTAAATTTTACAAGCACTCTGCGCGAATTGCGTAAAAATGTCGATCCCGATTTAGTCAAAACCCGCGAAGGCTGGCGCGACCGCAACGGCAACGTCCACCTGGTTGATTATGTCGAATGGCATACAGTGGCTGACATTCTGGACCAAAACGCACCGAACTGGATGCATGCTGTGAAAGATATTCGCCAAATCGGCGACATTTTTACGGTGACGGTCGCTATTACCATTGACGGTGTGACGCGCGAAGGAATCGGAACCGGCACTGCTGATTCGGAGATGGGAATCAAAAAAGCCGAACACGACGCCCTCAAACGCGCCGCTGTTAAATTCGGAATCGCCCGCGATCTTTATAAAAAAGAATCTGACACAATCGAACGTGAAGGTGCAGTTCCGCCGCCAAATAATGACGGTTTTCCGGCAAATCCGATTGCGAAAAGCCTCTCGGATTTGGTCACCGCCAAACAGCTCGGAATGATCAGAGCGATTTCACGTGAAGCCGGGTTTGATGCGGATGAAGAATGCCAAAATGTGATGCAGTGCAAAACGGACGAACTTTCCAAACGCGCGGCTTCCGGTTTTATACAGCATTTGCAGGATTCACAAAAGCAAATCGGCATTTCCCAACCAGCGCCGATGCGCCGAGCCGGGTAAATTTAATGGATAATTCTTAAAGATGAATGACAAAGCTGATTAAAATTTTTGTCATTCATCATTGAAAAGAGTTTTGAGTTGCAATTGACCGTCCGGCTTTCTCCAAAAAGCTTGTAAACCTCGCGTGCAGCTCAAACCTCACTTTTAACATTTTTCAAATTTTAGTGAGTAACTTTTATGAAAAAAGAGTTATTCACTTTTTTGTTTCATTCTCAAATTAAATTCTTTTCAAAGTTTAAAAAAACAAATTTCCAAATACGAAATTCTTTGTAATAATAGTTGAAAAGAATTTACTAAACCGTATGATCCAAAAAAGTTATTTTCGCCTTCACAAGTTAATCATTTTTTCGCTGGTGTTCGCGTGTTCGGTGACAGCTCAAACTTCACTAAACAAATTTAATCGAGTCAGAAATATCGATATTCAGAATTATGTCATTCGGACAAACTTCGGGCGCGAAAAAAAAACTGTCTTTGGCGATACGATTGTTTCGCTCAAGCCTCTGAAGGATAATCTTAAATCCTTTGAACTTGATGCTGTAAATTTGGACTTTGAATCAGTCAAACTCGAAAATTCCGGGGCGGATTTAATTTACAAAACCGCCGACAACAAGATTTTTGTTACTCTTGATAAATTGTATTCCAGCACTGATGTAATTGCCGTTAGATTTAAATATTCCGCACAGCCCAAAAAAGGCGTTTATTTTGTTGATGAACAGAGAGAAGACGGAAAAATCGTTCGCGCTTCACAAATATGGACGCAGGGCGAGCCGGAGGAGGCGCGGCACTGGTTCCCTTCCTACGACTTTCCTGATGATAAAGCGACCAGCGAACAATTTATTACGGTTGAAAAAGGCGAAACGGCAATCGCCAACGGAGAATTGATCGAAACTATCGCAAATCCTAATCAAACAAAGACTTTTCATTACCGGATGCCTGCGCCGCATTCAACTTATTTGACATCTTTTGTCATTGGGACTTACGCAAAAATACCTGATTCATACAAAAATATTCCGCTCGGTTATTACGTCTATACTGACAAAACATCAATCGTTCCAAAGGCTTTTGGCAGAACAAAAGATATGATGCGCGTTTTTGAAGAACTGACCAAAGTTGATTTTCCGTTTAATAAATATGACCAGACAATTGTCGCTAATTTTACTTTTGGCGGAATGGAAAATGTTACCGCGACGACAATGGCGGACACCGAAATTTTTCTTGCGGATTTTGAATTTGGCAGAAGAGCGGTCGAAGATTTGGTCGCGCACGAACTGGCGCATTCCTGGTTTGGAAATCTTTTGACCTGCAAAAATTGGGCGGAACTCTGGCTTAATGAAGGGTTCGCAACCTATATGGAAGCTGCATACCGCGAAAAAATTTATGGGCGTAAAAGTTATATTTCCAAAATTCGTTCCAATGCCGAGCAGTTTATGATTGATGACCTGATTAATAAAAAGAGACACGGGCTTTTCAACGCTTCGGCTGGAAATGTTGACATGCTTTTTGATAATCCTTCGACAACATATCAGAAAGGCGGCGCGGTGATTCATACTTTGCGCGAAACCGTCGGGACAGACAATTTCTGGAAAGCCATTAATATTTATCTGACTCGACATAGATTTCAAAATGTTGAAACCGGCGATTTGAAAAGGGTTATGGAAGAAGTTTCCGGAGTGAATTTAGATTGGTTTTTCGCGCAGTGGGTTTATGGCACAGGACATCCCAAATTAAATATTAAACAAATTTATAATCCGCAGACAAAAATTTTGGAATTGACCGTTTCGCAAGTTCAAAGCTCAGGTAATTCGACTCCAGCGGCATTCGTTCTGCCAATGGAGATAGAAATAATCACCGCTCTGGAGACGAAAACGGAAAAAATCGAGATAAAAAAGAGGATTGAAAGATTTTCAATAAAGCTCGACGGAAAACCTTCTAAAATTGTTTTTGACAAAGATGAAAAAATTCCGATCAAGCGAGTTAAGTACGAAGCTTTGACGGCAACTAAATAGAAAACCAAGCAAAAAAAGTTCCGCATAGAAATGCGGAACTTTTCTCTTTGAGAAGACGGATGTCTCGTTTGATTTGTTGAAAAAAATCAAATGGCACGAAGTACACACAAAATCGCGCTTATTACGGCAAAAATTTCCAGTGTCTTCTTCCCACACCTACGAGGTTAGCTGACGGGCTAGGAATGAAGAAGTTCCCCGCGTTTCTTTAGCTAAACGCTTCGCCCCGGTTTTATAAGGAGTAAGTTTATAAAACGTTTGGTTCCCCCGTGTTATCTTACTAAAATAACTTCGGCGATCAAGTTTTCAACAAAAATTAATATAGCATCAATAAATTGTTTTCGCAAGATTTCCCGAAAAAAAATTAAAATGGTTTAAATAATTGATACAGCATAAGATAGACAACTACGCCAGTTACTGAAACATATAACCAAATCGGATATGCGTATTTTACAATTTTTTTATGAGCCGCAAATTGTTTTGTCACGGCGTAAAACATTGCACGCAAGACAAGCGGGAGGACAACCAGAGATAATCCGATGTGGGTTACCAAGGTGAATAGGTAGAAATATCGAGCGATTCCTTCACCTGTGAAACGGTTAGCCGGATTAGTCAGATGATATAAAACGTAGCAAACCAGAAATAGCCCGCCTAAGACAAAAGACAAAGTCATCATCAGTCGATGAAGCTCAATTTTTTTCAAACGAATAAAAATTAAACCGAAAATCAAACTCAGAGTTGTCAGAGTGTTAATCAGTCCGATGACGTGAGAAAGGCTTTTTGTCCATCCGCCCAATTCGAGTTTGTTGGGCAGCGCCAAAAGACCAGTCACCGCAATCGGAACAGCGATAGTAATAATGTTGATAAGAAGTTTTGATCTTTTCCCCTGATCGAATGCCGCAACTGATTCCATAAATTATTTCCAAAAGCCCAGAAGCAAAAGCAGAAATATCCAGAGACCGTCCATAAAATGCCAATACCAACCGACGACACCGGAAATTTCCTTCCGTTTCTCAAGTTCATCAAACAAAGACGTTGGCTGCCATGTGCGCAGAATTAGATAACCGAGCGCGGCTATTCCGCCGATTACGTGCAGCGCGTGAACCGCCGTCAGAATGTAAAAGAAACCGGCGTATGGATTGCTTTGAACATAAACTCCGCGCCGGACAAGTTCAAGCCAGGCGAGAATTTGCGATGAAATAAACATTCCGCCGAAAACAGCCGTTACCAAAAGCCATCTCTTTGCCTTTTCCTGAATACCGACGTTAAGCGCCTTCTGAGAAATCTTGTAGCTGACGCTGCTCGCTAAAATTAGAAAGGTGCTGATCCAAACTTGAAAGGGCAGAGCGAACGGTGTCCATTCCATCACTCCATTTGAAGAAATTAAAATATAAGCGCCGACTAAGCCGCCAAAAGTCATTGCGATGACCAGCAACAGAAACCACATTGCGATGCGGTATTTACTCGATGAATATTCTCCAGCCTCGCCGAAAAAATCGTCTCCGCCGTCGTTATTTCCATCATTGCCGCCCGCGCTTCCGCCGCGATTTCCCTTCCCACCATTTGCGCCTATGCCGCCGCCGAATTTTGTTTGGCGAACGTTTTCTTTCTCTTTTTCGACAGATGTTTTTAGTGTTCCAACTTCCATAAAACCCTTTCGTATGTTGGATAAAGTTAATGATTAATAACCATTAGAATGAAAAGAATGGGCAGGTAGATTACAGAAACCATTAACAGTCGGCGTGATTTTTCAATTGATTTTTCCCGCGCCGCGGTGACGCTCGCCCATAAAAACCAGATGCCCAAAACAATCGCGCCAATTAAATAAATCGGACCGGCTAAACCGATAAAAAATGGAGCGAGACTGACCGGGAGTAGCATAATAGTAAAAATCACAATTTGTCTGGCGGTCAATTTCCCGTCTTTTTCGATTACCGGCAGCATTAGAATTCCGGCTTTGGCGTATTGCTCTCGATACATACAGGCAATGGCTAAAAAATGCGGAAACTGCCAGAGAAAAAGTATCGAAAACAAAACCCACGCGCCCAGAGTGATTTCGTCGGCGGAGGAAGTCCAGCCCATCAGCGGCGGAATCGCGCCGGGAATCGCGCCGATCGCCGTCGAAGCCGAAGTCCGAGTTTTCAGAGGCGTATAAAGCAAAACGTAACCGATAATTACTATTAGACCAAGAATAGCACTTAAATTATTGACCAGAAATGTCAGATAAATTTCCGCCACAACGCACAGTAAAACACCGAAAATTGTGGCTTCCGATAACGTCAGAGTCTGCGTGGGCAGTGGACGCGCCGCAGTTCGCTCCATCAGCGCGTCGGTCTCTGTTTCCCAGCATTGATTGAGTGTCGCAACACCAAAAGCGAGCAACGCGATACCGATCATCGAATTGACAAAAAGCGCGAAATCAAAAGCTTCCTTTACGCCGAGATAAAACCCGGCAGCCGAAGTTAAAACCAGCATCAGGGCAATGCGCGGCTTTGTTAATTCAACATACGCGGCTATTTTCCCGCGGGCGGTGATTATTTTCGGCTCAGAAATTTCCGCTGTTATAATTTCCATTAAAATTGGTGTAAAGTTAAACTTTTCACAAGTTTAACTTTCCTTTGGCAATTTACCAAATCTTGAAACACTTAGCTGTACTTCTTTTTTTTAACAGATAATCTAATTTTTTTCGAGATGACAAAAAAAATCGCCTAAGTTATGATTTTTATAATATAGACTGTGCGATATTGATTGTAAAAAAATTTAGTTAACCAGTAATGTAAATGGAATTAAGAAATAGTTAATATCTTTTATTCTTAGAAATTAACAAAACTTTTATATATTGGCATATGTCCAGCAATTATTAATGTTTGTTGCCGAAGAGATTCTAAAAAATAAGACCGACGAGATTTCCGCTTCCAACAGCGCGCCTTTTTTGAATCGAACTTTAGATTTTTTGAGTTCAGTCAAATTCGGCGTGGTTCTGTTAATTATACTCGTTCTTTTTTCGTTGATCGGAATGTTGATTATTCAGCAGAACGTCAATGGATTTGACGCTTATTATGCTTCGCTTACGCCGGCGGAAAAACTCGTTTACGGCTCGCTTGGGCTTTTTGATATTTATTACAGCTGGTATTTTAAGTTTCTTCTGATTGTGCTTTCACTCAACATTGTTTTGGCTTCAATTGACCGTTTTCCTTCCGCCTGGAGTTTTATTTCGCGCCCAAAACTCGACGCTTCCCGTAAATGGCTGCTCGGACAAAAACAAAATGCAGTTATTGAAATGCGCGGCGGCGACGGGCGATCGATTATCGAAAACATTGAGCAAGTTTTCAAAAATCAGAAATTTAAAACGCGAGTTACTGAAAAAAAAGGAAAAATTTTTATCTTTGCAGAAAGCGGAAAATGGAACCGTTTAGGCGCGTATATTGTCCACGTCGCACTTCTAACACTTTTTATTGGTCATTTCTGTTCGCTGCAGTTTGGATTTGACGCCGATGTTCGAATGATGCCCGGACAGGTGACGAACGAAATTCAATTAATCGAATTTAATTTAGATGAGCAGGAGCGTTACGCGGTCGGCTTGCCTTTTACGATTACCTGCACCGATATTCAGCAAAAATTAATTGATCCGAAAGGTTCGATTGAAATCATTAACACACTTGATTGGCGGACACAGATCCGAATTGACGACCCCGAATACGGCGCGACGGTCGCCGATGTAAGTCTTAACAAACCGTTTGAATATCGCGGTTATCGATTTTTTCAGGCAAGCGCTATCACGCTCGGAAGCGCGCGAAGTATGGTTTTAGAGCTGACTCCGCAAAATGGCGGCGAACCGCTCGCGATAAATTTAGCCCGCAACGGTTCGACCAATTTACCGGACGGAACTATAGTTGACTACGAAGCTTTTTTCCCTGATTTCACATTTAATAGCGAAGGAAAACCTGACACCCGCTCGAAGGATTACAATAACCCGGCGGTCGTTCTAAACGTTACTGCTCCCGCCGGTGAAAAAAGCAGAGTTTATGCATTTGCCGGAAATGTCTCTGACAAAATACCGGTCGGCGCTCCGAAAGCCGGTTACAAATGGCGTATCAAAGAGTTTGAAAAATCACCGCTGGCGCACGTCTTATCAATCAAATATGACCCTTTAAATGCAGCGTTTATAGCCTGGTACATCGGTGGATTCGGATTAATCGGGGCGTTGTGTTTTGTATTTTTCGTTTCTCACAGACGCGTTTGGGCATTGATCGATCAGAAGGAAGAAAACAATTTTGAAATCGTTTTGGGCGGCAATACTAATCGAAACGAGCAGGGCTTTGAAGATAAATTTAAAAAATTGATACAAAATTTAACCGCGGATAAACAAGGATAAGTTCAAATGTTTATACAGTTTATTTTGTCTCTTTCAAATAATTATATTTTATAAAATTATGTCACAAGTTTTAACTGCAAATGAAATTACAGGGACAGAAAGAAAGGCTTTCGCCATTCAGCATCTGCCGTCAATTTTAGCAATCGGAGGCTCATTTCTGATGCTTTTTGCTAGGCTTCAAACGGGCGCCAATTTTATTTCCGACGGCGCGCTGATGATGCTCGCGCTTGCCTGTTATATTTTCGCGGCGCTTTTCCAATTGACAAATCTCTATGCGCCTTCGGAAATGGCGCAGAAAATCGGTTTGTGGAGCGCGACGCTCGGCGTTTTCTTTAATCTCTCGAGTTGGCTCGTGCGGTGGGTTTCGGCTTATGATCACGAAATCGCCATTCTCCGGCAGAGCGGCAATTTGGAAACGCCCTGGATGTTTCGTTATATTCCGTTCGCAAATTTGTATGACTTGAGTTTGGCATTTGCCTTCGGCGCGGGGATTACTACTTTGATTTTAGCTAACCGCCGCAATTTTCAGTTTTTGAGCGCGTTTACGCTTCCGCTTGCCGCTTTAATTTTAACTTTAGCCAGATTCATCGGCGGCGAATTTATTGAATTGCCGCCGGTGCTTGATTCATACTGGCGACCAATTCACGTCGGCGTGGCTTCGCTCAGTTACGGCGTGGCGCTCGTCTGTTTTGCGGTAGCGGTTATTTATCTTCTCAAGGATAAAGTCCGCGTGGAAGCGATGGCGATTTGGGCGAGCGTTTTCGCCTTCAGCGTAATTGGAAGCATCAGCAAATTTTCGGTTTTTACCGAATTTGTTTACCGCGCGGGACTTTTTGTTCCGAATCCAGCGGGTTCAAAACCATTTTCCGCTCCGTTTAGACTCGACATTCCATACGTTGGAACGACTCTGTTGATTGCGGGAATTTTACTAATCGGTGTCATTGTTTCATTTCTGCTTTATCTTTATCAAAGTAATCAGACGGCGAAAAAAGCCGGACACTTACTTCTTAAGCTTTCTTTTGTCGCTCAAATCATCGCGGTCATCTTTTTGGTTAGCGGCATTAAATCGGCAACCGATGTTAGCTCCAGAATCCAAACACAGCTCGCGCAGAATCCGGGACAATACGTGACGGTCGGCAAAGCTATCGCCGAAAAACAAGGTCTTTCAGCTCAGGAGTTCGCGGCGCTGACCCCGACGCAGTTTGATCAAACAGCCAGACAATATTTGCAGGCGACCGGCAGCAAAATGTTTATGAGTCTCAATACGAATCCGGTTGAACTCTCCGGTTTGCTGACAGCTTTAGCCGGAACGTTTTTTGTTATACTTTTCGCGTTTAGAACCGAAAAACTCCGCGAGCGACTTCCCTCTCTCGACGCGCTTGACGGATTAATGTACAAAACCGCGTCGCTCGCGTTTGCCGGTTTAGCGATGCTCCTTATTACCGGCGCGATCTGGGCAAATGAATCGTGGGGACGACCATGGGGATTTGACTCGAAGGAAACCGGCGCACTTATTGCCTGGCTGACCTACGCAGGATTTCTGCATACCCGGATTTCTCGCGGATGGACAGGCAGAAGTTCCGCATACTTCGCCATCGTTGCCTTTTTGTTTGTCATTTTCACATATCTCGGCGTAAGCTATCTGCTTCCAGGATTGCATAGTTACGCGTAAGCGAATTAAGAATTACGAATTAATAAATTTTACGAGAGTATTTGCGGAATTCAGGTGATTATTTATCAGCTAAATTGTCTGGCAACTGATTTTTTACCGAGATTTGAAACCTAAAATGCAGAAAAATATTTTATACGGAGTTTGCGGTTTAATAATTGGTTTGTTGGTTGGATTTTTTTTCGCCAACAGTGTCAACAAAAGCGCGACTGCGCAAATTGATTCGTCACCAAATTCTCCAAACGTGCCTTCTGCTCTCCAGCAAATTCCAAATATAACTGTTAAGGAGCAACCCGTTCAGCCAAAGGGCGGGATGTTGCCGCAAATCGCGGAAACGCTTGAACTGGCGGAGAAAGAGCCGAATAATTTTGAAGTTCAAAATAAAGCCGGAGATATGTATGCCAAGATCGAGAGATTTGATAAGGCGCTTGAATATTGGGAAAAGGCAAACAAGATTAACGCCGACGATTATCAGATTATTGTTAAAATTGGAAATACTTATTTTGACATAAAGGAATTCGAAAAAGCGGAAAAATGGTATTTGCAGGCGCTTGAGAAAAAATCAGATGATGTCAACGTCCGTACCGATCTGGGAATAACTTTTGTTGAACGGGCAAATCCGGATTTGGATCGCGCCATCAAAGAATTTCAAAATTCGCTCAAATCAGACCCGAAACACGAACCGACACTTTATAATCTGGCAGTCGCTTTTTATAAAAAGAATAATACCGAAGAAGTTCAAAAGATTTTAACGCAAATCGAATCAATTAATCCCCAGAGCACGTTGGCGGCTAGGTTGCGCGAAGTGATTATGCGCTGATAAAAATATTTTCCCCGTACACATACTTATTCAATCGTCATTTTGGTAACGGTAAGAATCGAATAATGCGTATTACCTCCGCCTTTTGAATTGATTGTTAAAATACCTTTATCAACACCAACTTTAATTACTTCGCTCATCGGATATTCAATTTTACTTCCATCCTTGAATAAAACTATCAACCGAATATTTTCGAACGGATTCGGTTCGACGAGCTTTTCCTTTTTATTCTTTTTAATTTTTGTTTTTGTAACCGGTGTTGCGATTGAAGCGGGATTTTCTTCTGTTTTTGAATTGGATGAATTATCTACTTCAGATTGGTCAGCTTTTTCCAGTCTATTTTCCACCGGCGGTTTTTCAATTAAAGCTGTTTCCCGTACGGTTGTTTCTTCCGCGATAATAACTTTTGGAGCAATATTTGTCTGAGTTTCAATCGCTGCAGTTTCTTTTTTCGGCTTTGATTCTTTTGTGTCTTCCTTACTTTCCGATACCGCTTCTACCGCTTCGATTTTGACTTTTTCTCCTTCTCTTTTAGAAACAGATTCTTTGACTGTCGGTTTTATTTCGAGAATTGTCCCGACCGAGTTGACGCGAATATTGGTTTGATTTTCGGTTCTAACTTCCGGCGGAGCGTCGTTTTCCGCTGTCGCTTCGAGAGGCTGAAAGCTGCCGGCGAATTTTATTCTGAATGTTGCCGCATCGTCATTCGGCGAGCGACCTTCGACGCGCAAAACGAGTTTTTCAGGTTTTCGCAAATAAATAACGCGTCCCGTTTCAGATTCCGCGCCGCCGGCATAGACGGTTATTTTTGTCAGCGGGCGCAAATTATCAATCGTAAAAATATCAATGCTTCCATTCAGATTTGCCGTCAGAACATTTATAAAAACATCGCCCTGCGCGCCGCTAAAAGCGTAAAAATAAGTTGTCAGACGGGCATCGCCAACATCCCGCGCCGGAATATTTCCGCTAATTTCATTGGTGGTTACTGAAGTTGGAAAATTTTGATTGATTGACTGAGAAAAAACATCTCCGTTATTGAACACGAGATATAAGAAGAAAAATGTCAGCGGAAAATATTTATTTTTGAATTTTGATTGAATCATTTTAATTTAAATCTTTTCGCCAATGCACAAGTCTGGAAGTTTCGGTGTAGCCAAGTTTTTGATGTGCGCCGGAACTGGAATCGTTGTCTATTTCCGAATCCGAAGCCATTTCTTCGCAACCCCTACTTCGCGCCCATTTTTCCGCCTGTTCAACAAGTTTTTGCCCAATTCCGTTGCGTCTGTATTCTGGTTCGACAAACCAGCCTTCCAGATAACCAACGTGGTCTGTATGGCAATCTTCAACAAACGGGCGAATACTTGCTTCTAAAAATCCGATAATACTTTCGTCCTCGGTTTCCGCGACCAGAACAAGCTGCAAATCCGTGTGTTCGTAGATGTCAACCATTTCGACTTTGTGTTCCTCGTCAGTTGATTCGTCCCACAAAAGCTTGCGCAGACGGAACCATTCGGAAAGATCTTTTTTCTGCAAACGGCGGATTCTAAAATTTTTTACAGTCATTAAAATGCGATTTTAGCAGTCTTGGAAGCAGACGACAACGACAAATATCCGCAAAGAAAAAAGCCGGGCGATAAACCGGCTTTTAGTTTGTTTTCAATTCAGAAAAAAATAATTGATATAAAATTATTCACTGCTTCCCGCGCTTGCCGCTTTCGCCTTGTCCTGCAAGATTTCAAGCGCCTTTTTCATTTGTATGTCTTCTGAATTTTGTTTCGGCTGCTCTTTTATTTTCGGAGTCGGCGAAGGCTGCGGCGTAGCTTGCGGTTTAGGTTCCTGATTTTGTTCTTCCTGCTTCTCAACCAAGTCTTCAACTTCAATCGGATCAGGCGTTTCCGGGCGTTTCACTTCGATTGAAGGTTTGACGCCCGAATCGGCGCGTTCTTCCGATAAAAATGGTTTCCCCATTGCCGAAGCCCATTTTGCGGTGGTCAGAAGAAGCCCGTCGCCGCTTCGAAGCGCGAATAACTGCTGCTGCGTTCCCGCACCAAAACTGCGCTCGCCGACAATTTCGCCTCTTTGTTTTTCGAGTATTGCCGAAGCCACGACTTCCGCCGCGCCCGCCGTTCCCAAATCAATTAACACCACAAGTTTACCGTCGAAAACAAACTTTTTCGGGTCAGCGGCAAATGATTTTGAAACTTTGTTATCGCGTCCGAGGATTTGAGCCAAATTACCTTCTTTAATAAAAAGATTGGCAACTTCGACCGCTTCGTTAATATCTCCCGCCGCCACGCCGCGTAAATCGAGAATTATTTTCTGCACGCCCTGTTTCATCAAATCCTGAACACGGCTGCGAATATCTCCGGCTTCGCCCGCTTCTAAACTATAAACCTTTAGTACGCCGATTTTTCCTTCTTCGATCTTTATTTCAACCGCCGGAATTTTATAAGTTCCACGTGTCACAATGAGAGTTTGAGGCTTCTCGCCGGTTCGCAAAACGCGTAGATTTACTTTTGAACCTGCATCACCGAGCAAAAGCTGCCGCGCGTCGTAAAGCGAAAGGTCGCGTGTCGCTTTGGTTTCAATATATTCAATCACATCGCCGGATTTAAGCCCGGCTCGGTCGGCAGGCGAATCCTTAATCACAGCAATCACATACAAATATGAAGAAACCTGCGAAAATTCCGCGCCGATGCCCGCCAAGGTATTCTGTTTTTTCGCCTGAAAATCCTTAACCTGCTCGGCAGACAAATATGAAGAATACGGGTCAAGCCCATAAGCTAATCCGCGCAGAGCGCCGGCGCGAACTTTTTCAAGATTCGGTTCGTCAACATAATCGTTTTGAATGTGCTGCAAAACGCTCTCAAAAATGCGGATTTGCGCGCCCGCGTCATTGATCGGCTGCTGCGCGAAAGCGGGCGACCAATTTTTCAGCACTCCGCCAAAAATAGCGTAAAGAGAAATTGTAAAAGATATTAAAACAAGAAAAACTTTTCCGCGGTATGACATTTATTACCTCTTTTAGTGGATAACTGATGATTGATAGTTAATAATGACATTAATTTTCGATGATTATTATCAACTATCAGTTATCAATTATCAATTATATACGTGCAAGAACAGGAAACAATTAACAATTCTGAATTCACAAATGTTTTTCGCGCCCCGCAAACCGGAAGATTGCTGGCACTTGATTTAGGCACGAAACGCATCGGCGTCGCCGTCAGCGATGAACTTCAATTCACGGTTCGCCCCGTCTGCGTTATTGAACGCAAAGCATGGAAAAAAGTTCTCAAACAAATCATCGCTTTAATCGAGGAATTTGATGCGGTCGGACTCGTTTTAGGTTTGCCGTATAACTTTGACGGCAGCGAAAGCGAAATGTCGGCGGAAGCCAGACGTCTTGCTCGAAACTTTTCTTTGTCGCTAACCATTCCCGTCTTTCTGCAAGACGAACGCGTGTCTTCCTACGCAGCAAAAGGATTTTTATGGAAAAGCGGTGTGAGCGAAAAAGAAGCTCGAAAGCGAGTCGACAGCGAAGCCGCCGCGATAATTTTGAGTGATTTTATAACACTTAGAAATCAATTGTTAGAGAAAGAAAAGTTTAATTCAGATTGACACCGAAGCCGCATTAAAAAAATGATTTTTCTTGCTAGCATCCGCATTGTCGATTTAATAAACAAAGATAACTCGTTACTTTTCCACTTTTTTATTTGATTTTTAGAAATAAAATTTTTTCATACATTACAATTTCGGCGTCAATAAAATAATTTCTTTCGTCGCCTTTTCAATCACATTTTTTGTAAATGGGAAAATTGGCGTGTTGCCTGTTTTCCAGCTTTCCAGTTGGTCGCTCCAGTGCTGAGATTTCGGGTCGCCGCTTTCGCCGGTGGTGATGCCGTGCCGCGTTGCGTCCCAATCTCCGGGCGTGGCGATTAAACGCATCGAAACCGCGCCGCCGACATTCGGTGAAGCGGCAGAACCGGTTGCTCCATTGAGCGGAAACGTCGGAACGGTAAATTGCGCTCCGATTAAAGGCGCGATTGCCAGCGGATGGGAAAAGCGTATTTTATTTGCCTCGCCCCAAGTCCACTTTGTCTGGTCGGCGCCAAATTTTTTATTGAGATTGGCAAGCGCTTCGGTTTCAGAAGAGCGAAGCAGAGCCGTGTAGTCCGCAAATTCTTTTGGCAGCCATTTTTTTGGTTTATCGGTTAAAAGCCTTTCAAAGAAATTGCCTTCGTTTGCCCAGCTTAATGTTTTTGCTTGTTCCACGCCAAAATTCGCCGCTAAAATTTTGGTGCGAAACGCGTTGCGTATTTCATTAACGACGAGCGCCGCTTTTGAATCGCTGTTCATTCGTCCGTCCCAATTGCCGATTAACTTCAGAGTTTCCTCGGAAGAGGCTCTTCGCGCGACGATTTCTTTTGCGAACCGTGAATTCAAAACGCTGAATGTATCGAATTGAAAATCGCGCATATCGTTGATTGTTAATTTAGAATTTGCCGCAAGCAGTTCTTTCAAACGCGCTGCTCGAAACGGTACAAAAACGCGCGCAATCAAATTGTGATGCTTATAGGAGTTGCCAACAATACGCTGATTTGCCGTTACAATAAAATTTTCCGGCGGATTGTATAGATTCGGTAACTCTTCAAACGGAACGAATCCGGTCCATTCACCGTCGTTTGTTTTTCCGTCAAACGGCAAACTTCCGTCGCCCGTTCGGCGAATCGGAATCTTCCCCGCCGCGTACCAGCCGATATTTCCCTTAATGTCGGCATAAACAAAGT
>JACCRD010000148.1 GCA_013813755.1 Acidobacteriota bacterium
GCATATAACCGGCAGCCGCGAATAAAATGCCGTGAACGATTAAAGTCCAGACAATAAAAGAACTATGTGAATTTTTTTCATCTAAATAAACCGACACGCGGCGGGCAATCATCATTCCCAAAAACAAACCAAAACCGCTCGCCGTCCACAGCATTGCCACGGCGAGGTCGGGATTCCAGTTCTCCTTTGTGGCGAAAAACACGCCACCTATCCGCTCAAAGATAACATTGATCGCGCCGCCACCGGTCGCCCAGATAATATTCATAATCAAAATCGTCAGCGCGAAATGATTTTTGATGGTGTAGTGAAAGCCTTCTTTTAATTCGGTTAAGAAAGATTCTCTTGGCGGCGTGTTTGATTCGTCATTCGTCGTTCGTATTTGGTAATTCTCTGCTTCCCGTGTCGCTTCTTCGGGAATCAGCCACACCGAATAAGCCGAAATTAAAAATGAAGCCGCGTTGATGAGAAAAGCGATTTCGTAACCGAAGACCGCCGCCGCCCAACCGCCGAGCGCCGAACCGATTGCCATCAGAAGAAATCTGGTCGAAAACATCAAAGCCGTTCCCGCCAGAAGTCCTTCCTTGCCCGTCAGATTCGGCGTAGTCGCATTTTTCGCGCCTTCAAAAAACGCGCCGAATGTTGAAAGCAGAATTGTTGCCAGGTAAGCAATCCACAAATTCTCCGCGCTGGTCACAAACAAAAACATCAGAGCCACGCCGACGCGCGTCAAGTCAGAAAAAATCATCACCTGCCGCCGCGAAAACCGGTCAACAAAAGTTCCGGCAATCGGCGAAAAAAGTGCAAACGGAATTAAACGACAGACAAATAAAATGCCTGCCGCCTTTGGAGAAGCATCCGAAACAAGGCGCACCAGACCGAGTCCGGCAATAAAGTTAAACCAGTTGCCAAGTTCGGAAACGAATTGTCCGCAGAGCAAGTTTCGAAAATTACGATTGTCGCGAATTAATTGCCAGTAAGTCAGATTCATAAACAACAGAAAACGGAAAATTTAAGAACAGTCTTTAGTTTTGCTTTTTGTGTTTTTAATTTTTCAGTAAAAAAGCTGTCAGGCTTGAAAACCCAACAGCTTCTTGCCTCTACAATAAAATAAATTTTTAAGTTCCCATAAAATTGGGTGCGCGTTTTTCAAAAAATGCGGTGACGCCTTCCTTAAAATCGTTTGATTTGCCCGATTCGATTTGCATTCGGTGTTCCAGATCAAGCTGCGCCTGCAAATCGTTTGAAAAAGAAGCATTAAGCATTTTCTTGATGCGTCCGACTGAACCGGTCGGCGCGAGTGCCAGTTTTTTTGCCATCTGCAAAGTTTCTTCCATTAAATTTTCAGCAGACACAACGCGGTTGATCATCCCGATTCGCTCGGCGCGGTTTGCGTCAATCGTCCCACCCGTCATAAAAAGCTCCGCCGCGAGTTTTTCACCAACCGCGCGCGGCAGGAAAAAACTTCCGCCGCAATCGGGTGAGAGTCCGATGCGCACAAACGCTTCGTTGAAGCTGGCGTTTTCCGCCGCGAAAATTAAATCGCAGGCAAGCGCGAAATTTGTTCCCGCGCCCGCGCAGACGCCCTGCACGGCAGCGACAAACGGAATCGGTGTTTCGCGGATGAGCAAAATTACATCGTGCAATTCTTTCAGAGGTTCTTCCAGAAAAGCTTCGATTCTGCCTTCCTTCTGCCACATCGACTGCATCTCGCGCAAATCGCCGCCCGAACAAAACGCTCGTCCTTCGCCGGTTAAAATAATCGCTCGCGCCTTATCAGCAACAGCCAATTTAATTGCTTCGCGCAAATCCGTTGTTAAT
This sequence comes from Acidobacteriota bacterium, assembly GCA_013813755.1. Classification (GTDB taxonomy): domain Bacteria; phylum Acidobacteriota; class Blastocatellia; order Pyrinomonadales; family Pyrinomonadaceae. Next base: position 1,819 of record JACCRD010000148.1, read on the forward strand.
TGCAAAGACAAGGCATTGAGCGCATCAGGACGATTTAAAGTGATAATCGCCACCGTTTTGTTCAGTTCATATTTGACAGTTTCAAATGACATAATTATTTGAGTGGGAAGTGATTTTTAAGTAGTAAGAGAAAAAAAGGGTTTTAATATTTAACACTTACCACTTACCATTTACCACTTATTAAGCGTGTTTAACTTTTGAGCGGTTTGCTTGAAAACATTCTTTACACAAAATGCTGCGCCCGATTTTTGGCTGAAATGGCACGTGGTCGTGTCTGCCGCAATGATCACAAACGATTTCAAAACGCGTCGTCGAATCTGCGCTGAGAGCCGCCTTTTTTGAACGGCAGTGCAGACATCTCTGCGGCGCGGGCATATTTCGCTGATAAAAATTTTCCTGTTCTTTTTCCGTAAAAAGAAAAATTTTCCGACACTGCACACACGGAACTTCAAGATCGGGCATCTCATTTTCTCCTGATTAATTTCCGGGTAAATTTTGACAAAGTGTAGCACAAAATACCCGCGAGACATCAGCAAAATCGTGTATTAAAAAGTTTTCAGATATGAAGAATATGAAGGCTTGTAAGATTTCCTGATATTTACTTTTGCCTTTTGTCTTAATGTTTAGGTCTGTAATGCTCTGACGTGCGCTTTGACGCTCGCGCCCAGAGTTTCTAAATTATACCCGCCTTCGAGACACGAAACTATTCTGTCCGAGCAAACTTCATTTGCCCATTGTTTAACGATTTTTGTCAGATGCATAAAATCCTGATCTTCGAGCAGAAGCTGTCCGAGCGGGTCTGAAACGTGTGCGTCGAAACCGGCGGAAATGATGATTAAATCCGGTTTATAATTGCGTGAAATGTCTCCAATCGCATTTTCAAACATCCGCTTTTGCGATTTGGCGAGAGTCTGCGCTTTGACCGGAACGTTCAATGTAAAACCTTTGCCGCGCCCGAAACCAGTCTCGCCGCGTGAGCCAGTTCCCGGATACCACGGATACTGGTGCATCGAAAAGAAAAATACGCTCGGATCGTCAAAGAAAATTCCCTGCGTGCCGTTGCCGTGATGTACGTCCCAGTCAATGATGGCGACATTTTCAATTTCCTTGTATTTGCTCTGCGCGTATCGCGCGGCAATCGCCGCATTGTTGAAAAAACAAAAACCCATCGCGTGTTCCGCCGTCGCGTGGTGTCCGGGCGGACGGCAGGCGACAAAAGCGTTTTCCGCCTCGCCCGACATTACCGCGTCAACCGCACGACACGCGCCGCCCGCCGCGTAGAGCGCCGCTTCAAATGAATGCATCGAAACAATCGTGTCGGCATCAAGCTTCGTTTCGCCATATTCAAACGCTTTCTCGGCGTGTTCAAAATGATTTTTGGTATGACATGCCTGAACGAGTCCGCGTGAAACCGGTTTAGCTTCAATCTCGACTAATGAGTCCCAAAATTTTGAACTGTGCCGGAGCGCATTCATCACGACTTCATAACGCTTCGGCGTTTCAGGATGACCCTCGCCCGTATCGTGTTTTTGGTAAATCGGATGATGTATAATTGCAGTTTTCATAAATTAGTTGACAGTCATCAGTCAACAGTTATCAGTGAGCAGTTTTTTGATAACTGTTGACTGTTCAAATGAATGCTGTTTCGTGCAAAAGTTCGTTTTTTGCAAATCTATCCAAACTTAAACACGAAACATCTAAAAAATTCGCTTTGCCGTCGAGCATAATTTCCGCCAAAGCTCTGCCGGTGGCGGGCGAATGCATTACGCCGTGTCCGCTGAAACCGTTTGCTAAATAAAGATTTTCTATTTCGCAGCCGCCCAGAATCGCGTGGTGGTCAGGCGTATTTTCATAAAGTCCGGCACGACATTTTTCTCTGACAACTTCGGTTTCGGCGAGAAACGGGGCGCGTTTTTTGGCTTTCTCATAAACTTTTTTAATAAAAGATTCGTCAAAATTTGTGTCAAAACTTGACGACTCATCCGCGTCAGGATACGCAAATAAAACTTCTTTTGTGGAATCCTTTGCGGGGCGAAAATGAAAACCGCTTCCTAAATCAATCACCATCGGCAAATTTTCCTGGAAGTTTTCGCGGCTTTTCGCCCAGACAATTTGCCGTTTCAAAGGCTCAATTGGCAAATCAATTTTCGCCGTCTGCGCCAGTTCACGCGCCCAAGCGCCCGCGCATAAAACAACTTTTTCGCATTCGATTCGTCCGCGATTTGTTTCAACCGCTGTAACTTTTCCGTATTTTGTCTCGATTGCCAAAACTTTTGTTTCGCGCAAAATTTTCGCGCCTGCCTCTTCCGCTTTTTTTGTGAATCCCTCTAAAACACCGAGCGGATTGATAAAACCATCGTTTGCGCCGAAACTTCCGCCCGTAATATCTTCGCAGTTTAAACCTCTGACGATTTCGGGAATAATTTTGGCGTCAACCGTTTCGATATCTTTCACGCCGAGCGCTTTTTGTTTTTCAACATTGCGTTTCAAATATTCAAACTGCGCTTCGTCGGTCGCAAAAAAGAGATAACCGCGCGGCTCGTAACCGCATTCAACACCTGTTAAGTCATCGAATTGTTTGAAATAATCAATCGAGTAAAGTGACATTTTAATATTGATGTCAGTTTCAAACTGCGCGCGAACGCCGCCGGTCGCTTTGCCGGTTGAACCTTTTCCCTGCTCGCTTTCGCGTTCCAAAATTAAAACATCTTTCGCGCCGCGCATCGTCAAATGAAACGCGACGCTTGCGCCGACGATACCGCCGCCGATGAGGATGATTTCAGCTTTTTTCATTATTCTGAGTCCACGCCTGCCGCCTTCATCACAAAATCCGGGGTTTTCGGCTCGTTGGGCAAAATTGTTTCCCTGCCTTTTGCCAAAGCCCAACGATGAAGCCACGAAATTCCGGCGCGCTTATTAAAAGTGTCCGGCAATTTGTAAGACTCATCCTTCAAAGCCTCTTCCAAAGTTATAAATTGGTAGTCGCGCTTTTTAAGCATTTTCGCAATGTCGTCGAAATATTCAGAATTGATAAAGTTCGCGTGGAGAAGCAGGATTTGTTTGATTTCGCGATTGAATAATTTCAAAGATTGCCGTTCCCAGTAATCCATTTTGCCTTCGAGATACGGCACGTATGCCGCGCCGATTCGCTTCATCAAATTTTTGTCTTTTTTATCAAAGGCATTGTCGTAGGCGCGGGCAAAAATCCAATCGGCATTATCAATTGTGACCGGCGCGATTGAATAGCCGTTTTCAAATAAAAACTTGTTCAATCCGTCTTTGACTTCCAAATTCAAACCAGTGTGCAAATACGGATGGCGAAAAAATCGCGGAGTTTTCCCTTTTGTCCGCATCAATTTTTTTGTAATGATTTCGCCGCGCAAAATGTCGTTCTCGTAATCTTTGAGTTCGATATTGTTTAGACTTCGATGCGAAAATGTATGATTACCGAGTTCCAAATTCGCGCGGGTCCAACTGCGAACCAATTCAATTTGAGGTTCGTTCGGTTTATCGTTGGCGTAAAGTTTATTTTCATTGACAAAGCCGACGGCGGGAACTTTCGCTTTTGTGATGTGAGCGAGCAGATTTTTGGTAATTTTTCGCAGCGTCTTTAAATCTCCCCGCGTTGAAACGACGGGTAAATCGTCAATAGTCACGGCTATGAATCGCTGCTTTTTGTTTTGCGCCTGAGCAGAAAAGGCAAAACAAATTGTAAAAAACAACAAACCGATTTTATTGATTTTCATAATGCTATTTGGCAAAAACCTGCAAAAAATCGGCAAAGGCTTTGAATTCCAGCGCGTTACCGCTCGGATCGAGAAAAAACATCGTCGCTTGTTCCCCAGTCTCGCCCTGAAAGCGAACTTTCGGTTCGATAATAAATTCAACGCCTTTCGCTTTAAGACGTTCCGCCAGGGTTTGAAATTCGCTCATCGGCAGAACAACGCCGAAATGCGGCACGGGAACGTGGTCGGCATCAACTTCATTTTTGTGCCTGACGCCTGCGCTTTCAGGCGCGAGATGGGCGACAATCTGATGCCCGAAAAGATTAAAATCAATCCACTGGGCGGAGCTTCTGCCTTCTTCGCAGCCGAGAATTCCGCCGTAAAACGCGCGTGATTCTTCTAAATCTTTAACGGGAAATGCTAAGTGAAATAAGTTGTTCATAATTCTTTAGAGTGAAAATATAAAAAGGAACCGTAAGTTACAATTGCCAAAAAACTTTTCTCCTTTTCATTTTTTTCACTTTTGCACTTTTATAATCTGCCTGATCGCTCCTAAATGATATGCCGTGTGAACAACGATTGCCATTGCGTCGCCGACTTTTTCATCGTCCCAATCTTCGATTGTTTGAAAAGTTTCAACGACAATTTCGTAATCGCGGCGGACATTTCCCTGTAATAATTTCCAATCGGTTTCGTCGACGGTTTTGCCCAGCCAGCTTTCGTCCCAATTTACCTTTTCGGTTCTGCCGTTCATAAATTCAATCAGCGCAAGCAGATAAAATCTCAAGTGTTCGGTGTGGGCGGTGATTGTCGCGCTCGTTTTGGAGATTGAACGCGATGCGTCCGCCGCCGAAAGTTCCTCGATAGTGTTTAAAACGCCGACGCCTCGGTCGAGATATACGCTGCCTTCCGCGGACGAGCCTTCAAAAGTTTCTTTTAGTAAAGCGAGAAGGTTTTTTGTAAAATGTTTTTGATCAATTGTTTTCATTTTTTTATTCGTGTTAAACGTTTTAACCGACAGCTAATTTATGATGACCGAAAATATCGAAAAATTTATCGATGAGTTGACGAAAAGCCTCTCGGACGAAACCTTCGTCAAAATGACTCTCGGTAATTATCGCGGAACTGACGCGCATTTGCAAAAATTGCTGATTCGTCTACTGGAAACGAAAAAAGGGACCAGGCTTTTTTTTCTTTATCGACAGGAGACGCGCGACACGGCAAAGAATTTTGATTTTGCAGAAGGCTTGAAAATTATCAAAGAATCTTTGGGCACGAATTTTTTTAGCGGTCATCTTTTTACGCTCAAAAATGATTTTCAGCTCGACATCGGCAAAAAAGGAAAATCGCATTTAAACGTCGGGAAGCCGACATTTAAGTCGAAACCTGATTTGTCTCACAATCGCGCGAAAAAAGCTCTGGTCGATCAAAACAGTTTTTATTTGAAAGCCCTCGGCATCACGACTGAAGCGGGCGAAATCCGCGACAAACAGCAGGACAAATGGCGGCAAATTAATAAGTTTGTTGAAACTCTGGGAAGCCTGATTGATAAATCGGTGCTTGCCAATTATCAAAAATTAAAGATCGTCGATATGGGTTCGGGCAAAGGTTATCTGACATTTGCGGCTTTTGATTTTTTCAAAATTACGCGCGGAATTGACGTGTCGATGACCGGAATTGACGCGAGAGAAGAACTCGTTGATTTGTGCAGAGATATTGCCAAAGCCTGCGATTTTGAGAATCTGGAATTTGAACGCGGCTTGATCAGCAATTACGAATTATCGGATGTCAATATTTTAATCGCGCTCCACGCCTGCAACACCGCTACCGACGACGCAATTTTCAGAGGTATTCGCGCCGAAGCAGATCTGATTGTCGTTGCGCCGTGCTGTCATCAGGAACTTCGCCCGCAAATAAAAGCGCCGGAATTTTTGGGCGGAATTCTTCGTCACGGAGTTATTTTAGAACGCGAAGCTGAAACTTTGACCGACGGACTGCGTGCGCTTTTGCTTGAGCGGAGCGGCTATTCAACCAAAATTTTTGAATTTATCTCGACAGAACACACGCCAAAAAATAATATGATTGTCGGTACGCGGACAGCTAAAAAAGCGGATTCTGAGAAAGTAGACGCGCAAATTACATTGATTAAAGAGTTTTACGGGATCAAAGAACAACGGCTGGAAAACCTTTTGGCTTGACCTTTCATCCAAAACACAATTATTATTACAGTTTGCGCCAAACGCGCAATTCTACACTGAGGGAAATATAGGGAAATATATTGCTATGAAACCAGAAATACATCCAAATTACGCAGATATTACAGTTACCTGCGCCTGCGGAAACAATTTTCAGACTCGTTCGACAACGGGCGAAAACTTAAATATTGAAATTTGTTCCGAATGTCATCCGTTTTTCACGGGCAAACAAAAATTAGTTGACACCGCCGGACGCGTTGACCGTTTTAACAAACGTTACGCTCGCGGCGCGGCGCCAACTGCTGAAGAAGCAGCAGCTTAAAAAATAAATTTCGCACGATTGATGAATTTATTTTCAACTCTCCACTAGCTTTCTAAAAATAAACGCCGACGCTTTTCACGCGCCGTTCGCACTTGGTGTAAAATTTTTACGCCTTTTGTAAATGGTAAAAAAGAGTCGGCGTTATTTTTATTTTGTTTACGCAAAAGTCCGTTTGATAACTATTACTAATAACTGCTGACTGAGGATATTTATGTTAGAAAAACTTGTCCAAATCGAAGAAAATTACGAAGAACTGAATAATCAATTGTCTTCGCCCGACATTATGTCGGACATCTCTGCCTACACGAAATTGATGAAACAGCATCGTTCGCTCGGCGAGATTGTCAAAAAATATCGTGAATTAAAAAAAACGCAAGAGGAACTCGACGGCGCAAGAGAAATTGTTGCCGCAACTGAAGACGCGGAAATGCGCGAGCTTGCCGAACTTGAAATCGCCGAGCTCGAAGAAAATCTGATCAAAGGCGATGAAGACTTAAAGTTTTTGCTAATTCCAAAAGACCCGAACGATGAAAAGAATGTAATTTTGGAAATTCGCGCGGGAACCGGCGGTGATGAAGCCACACTTTTTGCGGCAGAAATTTTGCGGATGTATGCGCGTTACGCTGAACGACAGGGCTGGAAAATGGAAATTTTAGACGCGGCGGACACCGGCGTCGGCGGTATCAAAGAAGCGTTTGCGATGATTGAAGGCGACAGCGTTTATTCAAAAATGCGATATGAGTCGGGCGTTCACCGCGTGCAGCGCGTTCCGCAGACGGAAACCAGCGGGCGCATTCACACATCGGCGATTACGGTAGCGGTTTTGCCGGAAGCCGAAGAAGTTGACGTGCAAATCAATCAAAATGATTTGCGGATCGACACATTTTGCTCAAGCGGTCCGGGTGGGCAAAGCGTCAACACAACTTATTCCGCCGTTCGTCTGACGCATCTTCCGACCGGAGTTGTGGTTTCGATGCAGGACGAAAAATCACAAATTAAAAATCGCGAGAAAGCAATGCGCGTTCTGCGGGCGCGGCTACAGGAAATTGAAGAACAAAAAGTCCACGACGCGCAGGCGAGCGAACGCAAATCGCAAGTCGGCAGCGGCGACCGTTCAGAAAAAATCCGTACTTATAATTTCAAGGAAAATCGCGTTTCCGACCACCGAATTGGTTTAACAGTTCACCAACTCGATCTGGTGATGGAAGGCGGGCTCGACGAATTTATCGAAGGTTTGACCACGCATTACCAAACCGAAAAGCTGAAAGCCGAAACGGTTACCGCATAACGAGTCTGGGGGAGTCAAAACCAAGATGACTTATGGCTCGCCGGACGCTCTGGACTTAAAGAAGATGCCCGTTACAAGACTTTACTTGATCCGACACGGTCAATCTGCCGGAAACGCCGCCGGGCGGTTTGGCGGACACTCTCCCACGCCGCTCTCTGAATTGGGCGCGCAGCAAGCTAAAATTACTGGTCAGGCGCTTGCCAAAGAACGGATTGCAGCGATTTATTCAAGCGATCTTTTTCGCGCAGTGCAAACCGCAGAGCCGCTTGCCAAACTAGTAAACTTGCCGGTTATAAAAACGCCCGCTTTTCGTGAAAGAAAAGTCGGAGTGCTCGAAGGTTTAACCTTTGACGAATCAAAAACCGAATTTCCGAAAGATTATTACGCACTCGTCAACCGCAATATTCACCACGTCATCACCGGCGGCGAAAGTTACCGTCAATTGTTGAGACGCGCCACCAACGGTCTCCGCGACGTATTGAATACACATCAAGGTGAAAACATCGCCATTTTTTCGCACACCGGCGCGATTTGTTATTTAACTCTTTACTTAATTGGAGCAATTCACCGTAACACCAGAACAACACCCTGGCTGGTCACATCCAACTGCGGCATCAACCGCTTTGAAATTCGCAGCAGACAAAATGTCCGCGTAATGGCTCTTAACGATACGCGCCATCTATCTAAAACCTCAGGCAACGATTCATTCGCCGCACTTTAACTACCTAAAAGAAATTCAAGGATGGCTAGTTTCAATCCTGCCTTGAATTTCTTAAATCTCAAATTAATTTGAAAAGAATAGCTCACGCAGGCGAACTTACATATTAAGGCGAGAAGAAATTACTTTGGCAGCCGTCGCGCCCATTCCGACGGCGCTGCTGATGGTCGGGGAAAGCGGATTGGCAACGTCCCCGGCGGCAAAAATATTTTTGATATTTGTTTCGCAACTCGAATTGATTTTTATATAACCCCGCTCGTCTAAATCAATTACGCCGCGCAAATTATTGGTGTTTGGCTCAACGCCGATGCGGACTAAAACAATTTCAGCCGGGATGATCTGCGTTTGTTTGGCGACAGGATTGTGCAGTTCGACGGCTTCGACTCGTTCATTTCCAAGAATTCTCCGCACTGTTGTTTCAGTCAGAATTTTGATTTTTGGATTTTCTCGCGCTTTTTCAAGAAATTCATTTCGCGCGCCAAAACCGGCTCGCCGGTGCGCGAGCGTAACAGTTAAAGCAATCTCAGAAAGTATCAAAGCGTTTTCCAAAGCTGCGTCGCCACCGCCGATGACGAGCGCGTTTTTTCCCCGCGCAAGCTGTCCGTCGCGCTTGCCCGATTCGATTATTCCTCGGTCTTTAAATTCGTCCTCGCCTTCAACGTTTAATTTTCGGCGCCGAACGCCGGCTGCTAAAATTATCGCCTGAGCAAAAACTTTTTTACCGTTTTCAAGCAAAATCGTTTTATTCGCCAAATCTATTTCGTAAATTTCAGCATTCAGGCAAATATCAAATTCAAAATTTTCAGCCTGCCGGACAAAAACGTCGCGTAGCTCGCGCCCGTTTTCGGTTTCGATTCCGAGATGATTTTTGATTTGATTGTGAGTCCACAAAAGCTGTCCGCCGAGTTCCGCATTTTTCTCCAGCAGCAAAACTCTAAGACCGAGTTCAGCGCACCACACAGCCGATGAAAGCCCAGCCGCACCGCCACCGATAACAATCACGTCAAAATTTTTGACACCTAATTTATTCGCGGATTGAAGATAATTGATGCTCATTAAATAACTGTGCTCAATGTGTGTTTATTTGTGGCAAAAATTCTTATAAAATAACTTTGTTTGATTAGTGAAAAAAGGCTTGGCTATTTATCAGCCAAGCCTTTTTTAAGTTGATAAAAATCAACTTTATTTTACCAAACCGGGCAAATTCGGAACGATAAATTCCGATGCGAAAATATATGCATTGGGAATTGGTCGATCTTCGCTAGTGCCGAACTGCACGCTCCTCAAC
>JACCRD010000153.1 GCA_013813755.1 Acidobacteriota bacterium
TACGTTTCGCTTTATGGCTTGGACGAAGCGCGGCGGCTTGCCGAAAATATCCACGCGGCGGCTTGCGATGAATTGAAAATGATTAAACGGGAAACTTTTCTTTTGGGCGAAATAGCCAATTTTATTTTGCATCGGAAAAAATAAAAACTTTCTTCGGCTCTCGAAACTTTGTTATAATCTTCAGGCGGGCGAAGAAAACGTCCGCCATTCTCAATTTCCCTCTCCTTAGCTTTCAAATGACTTCGCCCGCGCTAAACTTCAAAGACCTCTGGAAACCGTTTCTCATCGCGGCGGCGTTAGCGTTCGTTTACGCGACGGTTTTAATTAAATTAGGCGCGGATTGGTGGACGGACGAAAATTATTCGCACGGTTTATTAGTGCCGCCTCTGATCGGCTACATCATTTGGCTGGAGTTCGACGCGCTCAAAAACGCGCCGAAAAATCCGTCGGTTTGGTTGGGATTCGCCTTGATCGTCTCCGCGCTGGTATTGCTTTTGGGCGGAACTCTGGGCGCGGAACTTTTTACGCGGCGCGTCTCGTTCGTTTTGATGCTGGCAGGCGTCGTCGTTTGTTTTTGGGGCGCGCGAACTTTAAAGTTGCTCGCCGCGCCGTTCGCGCTGCTGCTTTTGGCGATTCCGATTCCGCAGATTATCTTTAATAAAATCGCGCTGCCGCTTCAGACGTATGCTTCGCAGACGGCGATTTGGGGAATGCGTTTTTTTGAAGTTCCGTCAGTCAGAAAAGGCAACGTCATCGAGATTTTGCCGCACGGCGCGACGCAAATCGTCGCCCTCGAAGTCGTCGAGGCGTGCAGCGGCATCCGTTCCTTGATGACGCTCGTCACGCTCGCGCTCGTGCTGGCTTATTTCACCGGCGACGGCGATAAACGCTTCGGGCGCGGCTGGTTTGATTTTGTAAGAAATTTCGATTTCTGGCGGGCGATTATCCTGATGCTGTCGGCGATTCCGATTGCAATCATCACCAACGCCGCGCGGGTCACGGCGACCGGAGTTCTGACTTACCGTTACGGCAAACGCGCGATGGAAGGCGCGCTGCACGATGCCTCCGGTTGGCTGGTTTACGTGGCGGCGTTGGGATTGCTGCTGTTAGTGAATATGGCTCTAAAGCGAGTTCTGAGTCCTAAGTCCCAAGTCCTGAGTCAATCAGAATCTCAAATTACAGATTACGGATTTCAAACCGAAAATCAAAAACCGAAGACTGAAGACCAAGACGAAGAAGCAGTTATTTCGTCAACCGTCTCCGCGTCTTCTCCGCGTCCGCGCGTCTCCGTGTCTCTTCTGGCTATCGTTCTGCTCGTCGGCGGAATTTTTATCAATTGGTTCGAGCAGCGCGGCGAAGTCGAAGTCGCACGTCAGCCTTTATCGAAAATTTCCGCGCAGCTCGGCGAATGGCGGCAAAAGGGCGACGCGATTCGCTTCGGCACGGCGACCGAAACGGTTCTCGGTACGACCGATTACATGATGCGCGAATACGCCGCGCCCGGCGGACGGCTGGCAAATCTTTACGTTGGTTATTACGCTTCGCAACGCTTCGGCGCGACGTATCACAGCCCGCTGAATTGTCTGCCGAGTTCCGGCTGGGTGATGACCGAGCCGCAGCGCATTAAAATCAAATCGCCGTCGGGAAAAACTTTTACGGCGAATAAGTTCATTATCGAGAACGGCGTTTACAATGAGGTTTTGATTTATTGGTATCAGGGACGCGGGAGAGCGACGGCAAGCGAATACGCGGATAAAATTAATACGATATGGGACAGCGTTCTGCGGCGGCGAAGCGACGGCGCGATGGTGCGCGTGATGACGCGCGTCGGCGATTCCGAAACGGAAGCGACCGCCAAAGCCGCTGATTTAGCCGCGCAAATCGCCGACGAATTGCCGGAGTTCGTTCCCGAATAAAAAGTCCGTTGATTTTGAAAAGAATAAAAGAATTAATGTTGCAAATTTTACGTCGGAAAAATCGCAATTTGAGGCGACCAGCCTTATTTAAATTTATGAGAGAGTGCCGGGTTCTTCACTTCACATCCTTATTGCTGCTGGCTTTAACTCTCGGCATCGGTTTCACCGCCGCCGCGTGCGGCAGTCAATCAAAGGAAAAACATCTTGCGCGCGGCGAGGAGTATTTACAGAAACGCAAATTTCAGGAAGCCGTAATGGAGTTTCGCGCCGCCGCTGACGTTGATAAAACGTCGGCTCAAGCGCGTTGGGGATTGGCGCGGGC
>JACCRD010000174.1 GCA_013813755.1 Acidobacteriota bacterium
GTGGTTCGTCGAGCGGTAAATCGACAATCATCGGTCGATGGTCTGATATGCGGTCTTCGACGATTTCGTTGACTTCGGCAAACGTGCGTCCGAAGTGCGGGGCGAAGCGGTATGAGCCTTTTTTATCGTCGGTTTTTTTCAAATCGGCGGGTTTCACGAAAATCCAGTCGAGCTTGTATTTGCCGACGAATTTTATCGGGCGTTTTACCTGATAAGTGTTGACGAAGCCTTTGCCTCCGCGCTCGTTCGAGTTAGCGAGTAGTTTGTTTTTGTTTCCGTAGGAACGCTCTTCGTCGCCTCGAAAATCGAACGCGCCGCCATCCGAGAAGCGGAAATCTTTGAGCGTCGAGAAAAACTTTCTTTCCGAATTCGGCATCAGAAACGGAATGTGGCGCACGGTTGGGTCTGATTGCTTGCGCCAAAACGTCAGTCCGTCTAGCACGGTATCTTCAATCAAGCCGAAGCCGAGCGCGTAGCCGATGCCTTTTCTAATCCAGTATTGCGGGTTGCCGTAACGCTTGGTGAGTTCGCGGCGAACGGAAGTCGGCGTAAAATCCGAGCTTGAAGTATTCATATCGCCCGCGATGACAACCGGATGCCGAATATCTTTAACCGTATCGAGCAATTCCTTAAGCTGTTTGACGCGATTCATCGATTCGGTGCGGTTTTCAAGGTGCGTGGCGGCGATTGTTACGCGCCCGTTCGGAAACCGCGCGTCGCTGATTTCGGCAAGCAGAGTAGCGCGCCCGCCGCGCCGGACTTCGCGCAGAGTTTTTTCGAGAAAGATTTTACCGGCAATTTTTCGCTTGCCCTTTTCCAACATACTCGCTCCCGTTTTCTCTCTTTGATACCAATCGTATGGCTGATTTTTAAATGGAACGAGCCGCACGTTTTCGAGCGGAAAGCGGCTTAAGATAGCAACTCCGTGCAAACCTTTGTAACGCAATGGGTCAACTTTAATAACTTCGGAAATTTCTTTTTCTTCCGCGTTCGCGCCGTCTAATTCCTGACTGAGATGAACAGGGCTGAGTTCGACGAACTGCACGCCGAAAGCGTAATTCATTTTCAACCGGGCGGCTAAATCGGCGGCGATATTTCGATATTCCGTGCGCTTCATTCCAAAATCGACTTCGTTTAAAATAATTACATCCGCCGCACGCAGCATTGCCGCCTGTTCCAATGCTCTCTGCCGCTTGTCGCTGCCAGACGGAAATTCGTCTTCGTTTAACATCGCAGCAAATTTTTCTTCACTGCCGAACACCGCTTCGATTGCGTTGTATTCCAGCCCGCGCTCGATGTTCCATTGCCCGACGCGCAGAAAGTCGCCGAGCCGGTTTGAATGCGAAAAGCGCAGAGGCATTGCGCTCGCGTGCGAATTGTCCACAAACGGGATCGTCAGCAATCGATTGAGTTTGGCTTCAACCGACTGCGGAAGAGTTTCCTGCTCGTAAAGCGTTGTTAATTCAGCATAAGTAAAAAAAGAAGGCGCGGAAAGTTCCCGCGCGCGCACTGAGCCATAAAGCAAACTCGTGAAAAGCAAAAACAAAAAGAGCTTTTTCGAATGATTCTGATAAATCTTCTTCATTATAAATACGACGTAAATTTTCTCCCGTCTGTTTGAGAGTTTCAATACTCCAAAAAATTAGAACGATAACAGGCGACGAAGCGACAATCAAGAGCGACTAAACAGAACAAGCGTCACTCTTTCATCCTTTACCAACCAAAAGTCAATTTTGACAAGTTGTGTTTCTGTCAATTTCGGCAAAAATAACTCGGCGCGGGATGCGTTTGAATTGATAATAATGATAATTTAACTGGTTCTTACCTTTCTCATTTATCTGTTAAAATATGAGATGTATTATCCCTATCTATAATTGTCGAGAGAAATTATTATGATAAATATCTTCAAATTTTTTTTACTTTTTACATTGCTTGTTTCTGCAGAAAGTGTATTTGCCCAACAGACTGAGCGCGAGAAGGGAATTGAAGTTTATCAGAAAGGCGATTATCAGGGCGCGATTCAAATTCTGAAAAAAGCGGTGAAAACCGATTCGTCAGATGCGGAAAGCTGGTATTTTTTGGGACTTTCTTACTTTAATAAAGACGATGCGAAAGATTCTCTAAAAGCTTTCAAAAAAGCTGTCGAACTTAACGGGCAGGATTCGAGGGCGCGGGTCGGTCTGGCATACGTCTATTTGATAAAAAATAATCTTCTGGAAGCGCAGAAGGAAGCGCAGGAAGCAATTAAATTAAACGGCAAAAATGCGGAAGCGCATTACGTTCTCGGCGTCATAAATTTTAGAAATAATTCTTTTAACTACGCTTATGAAAGAGCGAGAAAGGCGCTGGAAATGAATCCAAATCTGGCGGCGGCATATTTGCTGAAAACCGAATCTTTAGTAAGCAGCTTTTCCCAACAAACAGGAACGGTCATTAAATCGCAGAATGCTAGAAAGGAATTACTAAAAGAGGCAGCTTGGAACCTGGAGAAATATATCAGTTTAGCGCCGAGCAATAAGGAAACGGAATTTCAACGCGAATATTTACAATCATTAGAATTTTTTGCCCAATACTACGACGCGCCTGAAAATAATTTACCAAACAGTTTAGACGTGAATGAGCAGATAAACGTTAGTAAGACGCCCGTCAAAATCCTTTCCAAACCACCAGCAAGTTACACCGAAAGAGCGCGAGGAGCAGGAATTACAGGAACCATCCGTTTATTAGTCGGCTTTGCGGTGAACGGCAATGTAAGACATATTTTAGTTCTTAAGCCTCTAAGTCACGGGTTAAACGAAGAAGCCGTGAGAGCCGCGCGTGGAATTAAATTTGAACCGGCGACACAAGACGGAAAACCAATTTCGGTTGTAAAAATAATTGAATATAGTTTTTCGATTTATTAAATTTTTATTGAAAGCCGTCTGGGAGTAAGCCTGAGAATAACCTACGCTTAGAATTTTTCCTGCGAATCTGACTTTTTCACAGACTGATATTTCACGCTTTTGTCCCAAGCGCGAAGATTTTTATTAGAACAAGTCCGGCGATGAATCCGCCAATGTGCGCCGCATAAGCGACTCCGCCTCCTCCGACAGGCGAGAGATAACCTTGAATTATTTGAAACGCAATACCAAATTCCGAGCGCGACATACGCCGGAACTTCCGTGAGAAAACTAAACACAATGGCGCGAACTCGGCATTTTTGCCGACGTTATTTTTCGGTCGGAATTGTCATCACCAATCGGGAACATTTATTTTGTTACCTCTTTTGTCTAACCTAAAATATTGTTCACGTTCAAAAACAGATTCGGTAAAGTTTCTGATTTAATCGTTTCGCCGTGCTTAAAAATTTTGACTAACTGATAAAGCCCGACGGACGGGTTTGTGTGAATTTCAACAATTTCATTTGTCAGATTTACAATCCAAACTTCGGGAATTTCGGCTTCGGCGTAAAGCGGAAGTTTTGTGTCCCGGTCATACTTTAAGGTTGAATCAGAAACTTCGATAATTAAAATAACTTCCTGCGGTCGCGGATGTCTCCTCCCGTCAAATTTTCGTAAGTCAGCCAATGTTATATCCGGTTGAGGCTCGTTGTATTCGGTCAGACGAACCAGATTTTGAACTCGAACTAAAACGTCGTCGGAAACATTTTTGATAAAAAATCTGGTTAAATTATCAACAACAAAAGCGTGTTTATCTCCGACAGTCATTTTTTTTATTAATTCTCCTTCAATGATTTCGGCTTTTTCATAATTTTCGAGCATTCCGAGTTCAATCATTTTGTAGTAATCGTCAACTGTAAAACGTAATTGAACCGGTTGCGGCGTTGTTGATTGTGGTGTCATAAATCTCACCTCCTGAAAATAATTCTAAGCTATTTATTCGGATTCGTCTGTAAAAGTTCAAAGCCTTCGGAACGCGCAACGAACGGCGCCGCCGTCAAATCGCCGACGACGTTAAGCGTCGTGCGGCACATATCCAGAATTCGATCAACGCCTAAAATTATCGCAATCAAAGCGGGATTGACACCGATCATCGCCAAGATTCCGATGATAAACGGAATCGAGCCGCTCGGCACGCCAGCTGTTCCGACACCGCCCAAAATTGCCATATAAACAACCATCAGCTGTGTTCCCAGACTTAGATCAACACCCGCAAGCTGCGCCAGAAACAAAACCGTTACGCCTTCATAAAGCGCCGTGCCGTTTTGGTTGGCGGTTGCCCCAACGGTTAACACAAAGCTGTTGATGTGTGCTGGAACGCCAAGGTTTTCTTCGGAAACTCGCAGGGCAGTTGGCAAAGTCGCGTTTGAAGAAGAAGTTGAAAACGCCGTTAAAATTACCGTGCGGACGCGCTGGAAAAAATCGAGTGGATTGATTTTCGACAAAAGCCATACCGAAAGCGAATAAACGCCGAACATCTGTATCCCGAGACCAAGCAGAACAGTGGCGACAAACCATCCGAGAGCGCCGAGCAGATCGATGCCGAACCGCGCCATATTCGTAAAAATCAGACACGCAACGGCATACGGCGCGAACTTCATAATAATGTCGATAATTTTTGAAGTGATTTCAAACAAAGCGCCCATTCCGCGCACAAACGGCGACGAAATTGGTTCGGGTAGAAGCGTAATCGCAATGCCGATAATCAGCGCGAAAAACATCAAATGCAGCATATTCGGGTTTTCGCCGGAGATTGAGCTGAAAACGTTTTTCGGCACAATCGTTTTGACCACCGACATTAAAGGCGAATCTGCGCCAGCTGCGGCTGCGTCTTTTTGCTGCGCTTCGAGGCGCTTTGACGCGTCTCCGCCGAATTGTTGTTGCATCTTTTCAGAAATTTCCGGCGCGATCCGTTCGCCGGGGCGCATCGTGTTTGCCAAACCTAAACCGATGACCACCGAAATTGCCGAAATGATTAAACAATAGGCGAAGGATTTCAAACCGATGCGCCCGAGTTTGCGGATGTCGCCGATGCCTGCCACGCCGACGACGAGCGACGAGAAAACAAGCGGAACGACAATCATCAACAGAAGATTTAAGAAGAGTTGACCAATCGGTTCGGTAATATTTTTGATAAACCAGACAAGACCCGGATTTTCACCGCCGACCGACATATTTGCCGCGATTCCGCCAATTACGCCGACGAGCAGACCGATTAAAATCTTTGTATGCAGCGCCATACCTTTTGGTTTGTCGCGCGTATCATCGTCTAAATCGGTTCGCAGTTCCTGTTCAAAATTATCATCGGCAAATTTTTTATTGTTTTCTACACTCATTTTTCAGCAGCACCTTTTTATTTTGGATTAGGATAAAAACAGTTAAAACTTTTATTCGCAAAGTATCCGGACAAATGTAAATTCATGAAACCTGGGCGAGTCGTCCGTTTTGGTGAATTCTATTAAACTCCAATTTTGTCTTTTCACAAAATCTATTTTAAATGTTTGCCGGATTTAAGTTGTTTGTGAGTCGGTTGCGCGTTTGGAAGTGTACGCGATATTCTTTTTATAATGAGCCGATTAAAAATCTTTTTTGCCGACTGCGCCCGCGTTGTTGACAAAAAACTTGAAAATCTGATTCCGGCGGCGCAAACCGAACCAAAAAGATTGCACGCGGCGATTCGCTGGAGCTTATTTGCGGGCGGCAAACGCTTTCGTCCCGCGCTTTGCATAGCGGTCGGCGAAGC
>JACCRD010000217.1 GCA_013813755.1 Acidobacteriota bacterium
GAGCAAATGGACTTATGCTGTTTATGACTAAAAGCTCGAATTGATATAGGTAAACATAATTGTGAACTACTACTTAGTTGAGATTACGGTTTACTTTCGTATCAATAATCGACGTTTTTCTATTTCAAAATTTTATAATCGTGACGGTTATAGAAACTTTGAATATAGATTCTTTGAAAAAGAAAAAGAAATAATTATTGATTCGAGACCTAGTTTTAATGAGAGAAGATATGGCAGAAATGGGAAAACTCCAATGCCACAAATATATGCAAAAGAAAACGGTTATAGAAGATATGCACAAAGATTAATTTACTGGACTGCTTTCTCCTATGTTCCTGCCATTAGAGATGAAAGATTTTTTTCTCATTTGTATGGAAAGCTAATATTGCAAATTAAGACTAATGAAGACAAAGCAATTGAACAACTCAATGAAGAAAAAAGGAAAATACAAAACTACGTCAGAACTTCAAAAAACATATCGGAAAATAGAGATTTTCTTGAAAATCTTCAAGATGAAAATTGGCGTTCAACCAGAGAATCCGACATAGAGAAAGAAATAGCTAATAAATCGAGTTTGAAAAAATCAATTGCAGAATTGGAAAGCCAAATTAATAACTTTTCAGATAGTCTTTTTTCCTCTGCCAACACATTTCTATCATCAGAGTTCAAAATTGGAAATAACCTAAAAGAATTTTTTGAGAGTTTCGATATAGGCACGGGAGAATCGAAGGAAATCTCATTAAGATTAAGAGGTGATGGAATACAAGCTAAATTTATTCCTGAAATGTTAAATTTTTTAGATTCAAAACAGGAATCCAAGAAATATTTTATTTGGGGCTTTGAAGAACCTGAGAATTCGGCTGAGTATAAAAATCAAAGAATTTTGGCGGATAAGTTTAAGGTGGAATTTTTAGAAAATAAACAGATTTTTTTGACGACGCATTCTGAAGAATTTCTAAGTCTTTACGATGGCAATGAAATTGAAGAATATAAAAGGAAGGCAAACTTATATCATGTTAAAAAGATAAGTAATAAGGAATTTAATGAATTTTCAGTAATCAATTTGTTTGATGTTGAGACACAATCTTTTGAGTTCGCAACAACAAGATCAAATATCGAAGAAGATATTGGATCATCATTAATAAGGGCTAAATACTCAAAAGAACTGAAAGAGAAAGAAGATTTTTTCTTAAAAGAAAAAGAAAAACTTGAAGTAGAAATACAAAAATCAGAAGAAAAATTCGCTCAACAAATTTCTAAAATTAGTAACGCTTTCCCCAATAAAATATTCATTTGCGAAGATGAAAGAGGAATAAAAGTTTGGGAAAGTTTTTTCAAAGAATTTGACATTACAGATATAACTGTAATTTCGTCGAAAGGATGCACTGTAAACGATGTTGAAGTTTGGATTCGTGAAAATAAGAAGCGACAAGTAAACTATTTTCCGAAAGTTTTTAGAAATTTAGACAGAGATGGTTATACACAACAACAAATTGATTTCCTTGAGACTGAGCTAAAAAACAATAACGAAAAAAATGTAGGGCTTGGAAATTATAAAGTTAAATTGTTACCTGTAAATGAACTAGAAAATTTCGCAATTTTGCAGGACGCAGATTTTACTAATGAATTAATCGAAAAGAATATTAACGATTTGGAAAACGCTTTTACTTCTACAGTTACATCGAGTTTAGATTACAATCATAGGAAATTTGGCAACGATACAGAGTTATTTAACCGTTATAAAGACCATTTACTCATTAAAAATATGGAAAGAGAAGCAAAGAAGGACATAAGAAAGCTTTTTCCTGGCAAAGATATTAAAAATCTGAGAGATAATTTTAGCGCAGAAAGAATCTTGAAAAATTTGAAATTAGACAATTATCCAATAGAGCTGAAAGAATATTTAGATGATGTAAAGGATTTCTTTGAGAATTAAACAAAAATTATGACGCAAAATTTATCAGAAAGAGTTACGACTAATCCCAAACAATGCGGCGGTCGTCCGTGCGTTCGCGGAATGCGAATTCGCGTCACGGACGTTTTGGATTTGTTTGCGGCAGGACTCACTGCCGAACAAATTCTCGAAGAAATGCCTGACCTCGAAGCCGAAGATTTACAGGCGTGTCTGCAATATGCTTCGCGGAAACTTAATCACGCCGTTTTAATAGCCGCATGACGATATGGATTGACGCGCAACTGTCTCCGGCAATTGCCGTCTGGATTGAAAGCAATTTCAATATCAAAACGACTGCATTACGCGATGTGGGCTTGCGTGACGCGGAAGACGAAGAGATTTTTGCCGCCGCCAAAAAAGCAAACGCTATTGTAATGACCAAAGACAGCGATTTTGTCTCGCTTCTCGACCGTTTCGGTTCACCGCCGAAAATCATCTGGCTGACTTGCGGAAACACATCAAACTCAAATCTCAAAATCATTTTATCGAAAACGCTTCGGGATGCGATTGATTTGCTGAACAGGGGTGAAGAAATAGTTGAAATCAGCTAAATTAAAGTTCAAATAATGGGGACATCAAACGAGTTTTCGACCCGAACGGCATTTTGAATCCGGGGAAAATGTTTGTTTGAAATTTCTTTTTTGAATTTATGTAATAACTTTATTTTTAACTTTATGTCTGGCGCAAATTTGATGATATGAAAATTTTTGTTTCTCTTTTATTTGGATTATTGTTTTTTACTTTGGCAGACGAGAGCGTTTTTGCTCAACACAAAAAGCTGACCATAATTTTGCTGCGACACGCGGAGAAAGACGTTTCGGAAAATGCCGACAGTGCAAATCCTGAACTTTCGACGGAAGGAAAATTGAGAGCGCAAAAATTTGCCGAGATAATAAGCAAATTTCATCCGGACGCGATTTTTTCAACGAATCTGATACGGACAAGAGCGACGGCGCGACCTCTGGCGAGCGAGGAAGGGCGGATGATTTCAATCTACGACCCGCGAAGTTTGGATCAATTTGCCGAGTTTCTAACGTCGGGAAAATTAAAGAAAATTGTCGTTGTCGGACATAGCAACACAACGCCCGCGCTGGTTAATTTGTTGGTTAAACAAGATAAATATAAATCTCTGGACGAATCTGTCTATAATAAAATTTGGGTGATAAAAATTAGAAGAAAGAAAACGAAGCCTTATAAAGTTATAGACAAGATTATTGAGTATGAAGATTATTCAAAGAAAAATTAAGATTTAATTTCGGCGCAAAAGATATGAAACACATAACTCTGAAATTCTTGTTGCTCGGTTTGTTTTCAGTTTTTACTTTTAATCAATCGGCGTTTCCTCAGGCAAAATCAAATTCCGGCAGTTTTGTTTTCTGGACGGAACTACAAAAATTGTGCGGCAAGAGTTATGCGGGAACGCTTATTTCCGCGCCTGAAAATGACGTTGATTTTAAAGGTAAAGAACTCGTGATGCACGTTCGCGCTTGCGAGAAAACCCGCACCCGAATTCCATTTTTTGTCGGCGCAAATAAATCGAGAACCTGGGTTTTAACAAAAGAGAAAGACCAAATCCTCCTGAAACACGATCATCGTCACGAAGACGGAACGCCCGATAAAATAACGATGTATGGCGGACAGACGACGAGCAGCGGCTCGCCGACGAGACAGATGTTTTCCGCCGATCAGCAAACTGTCAATATTCTCCCTCCTGCCGCGTCAAATGTCTGGTGGGTTGAACTCGTGCCGAGCGAGTATTTTACGTATAATCTGCGGCGAATAGGGACGGAAAGATTTTTCAGCATAAAATTTGATTTGACAAAAGAAATTGAAACGCCCGAAGCGCCCTGGGGCTGGAAGAATTAGTTAAGAGAACAATTAACCGCAAATTATCGCAAACAAATAAATTTTACGGTTAACGTTGATTACGGCTAAAGTATTAAATTAATGATTTTTGCCGTTCAGTTTTAGCAAAATAAATCGCCATCAGAAACGCGACAAGCATAATTGCCGAAGCCGTCCAAAAAGTCAGATAAAGCGTGTCGTCAGAAATATTGTCCGGAGCCGTTGCGCTGTAAAGTAAAAACGCCGAAAGCGCCGGACCGATTGCGCGCGCGAGGCTTGCCGCCGACTGCAGAATACCTAAAACTTTGCCCTGCGCTTCGTCGTGTGCTTCCTTTGAAGCGATACTGGTCAACGCGGGCGAGGACAACGAATTTCCGATTGAAAAGAACGCGATTCCGATGAGCAAAGCCGTTAAACCGCCCGTTTCAGGTCCGACAAACGGGACGGCGAAAAAGCTTGCCACCAGTAGAAAACTGCCCGTCACGACAAGCCGCATTTCACCGAATTTTTCGACCAGACGCGCGAAAACTCCGCCCTGCAGAATGATTGCCAAAATTCCGATATACGCGAAAAGATAACCGTTTTGCTCGGCGTTATAGCCAAAACGAAACATCGTGTACTGCACAAATACCGTCGTCATAATTGAAAAAGCAACAACGAGTAAAAAGTAGAGCAGCGTAACAATTCCGAAACGTGAATCTTTTAATGAATCAAAAAGTTCACTAAAGCGTCCTGCGCGGTTTTGAGGCGTGGCGTTTTCAGTAAATTTACGCGATTCCGGCAAGATAAAATAGAGCAGAATGGCATTGATTAGCGCCAAGGCGGACACGAAAAAGAACGGTGTGTGCGTGCCGAATTTACTCAAAATTCCGCCGATTGCCGGACCGAAAATGAATCCCAGACCAAACGCCGCGCCGATTAAACCCATTCCTTTAGCGCGATTTTCTTTTGTTGTGATGTCGGCGATATAAGCTTGCGCCGTTGAGATATTACCGCCCGTGATGCCGTCGAAAATGCGCCCGAAAAATAAAAGCCAGAGCGTGTTGGAAAGCCCCGTAATCAAGGCAGCAAGGCTCGTTCCCAAAAGGCTGACGAATAAAACAGGGCGGCGACCGTAACGGTCTGAAAGCTGTCCGAGAAAAGGCGTCGAGACAAACTGCATTATCGAATAGGACGCGATCAGCCAGCCGATTACAAAAGGCGACGCGCCGAATTCATTTTTGGCATAATCGGGCAGAACCGGAATGGCGACACCAAATCCGACCAGGTCGATAAAAATAGTAATAAAAATTATAATCAGCGGCTTGGTAAAAAACTTTTCGTCCGTCTTGGCAGGAATATTTTCCGATTCTTGAGTCATTTATAAAAAGTATGCAATAGAAACATTGTTTGGTCGAACAACCTGAAGCGGTAAGGCAAAAGAAAAAAGGTAAAGGCAAAAGTAAAGTATTCTCATGATAATACGCTG
Source organism: Acidobacteriota bacterium (assembly GCA_013813755.1). Classification (GTDB taxonomy): domain Bacteria; phylum Acidobacteriota; class Blastocatellia; order Pyrinomonadales; family Pyrinomonadaceae. The sequence continues at coordinate 5,268 of JACCRD010000217.1, forward strand.
CTAATCCCGCACCCAAAAGCTAAATCCATAAAATCGCGGGACAGATTTTCTCGCAGCTCGCCTTCTGCCACACTAAATTGCAGCGAAACCGTTTCTACTTGAGGAAACTCAGATAATCTTTTAATTTCTTTTTGATACTGCTTTAAAAACAAAGCTGCTTCGTCAACTTGCGTCGGATGCGCTTCGGATTTGCTTACTTTCAAAATTAAATGCGAATACTCAAATATCTCTTTGTCTCTCGGTTTGACTTCGCCGACCCATTCAAATGTTTTATAACCCATTTGTCCTTTGAAAATTACCAGTTCCGGGTCAAAACTTATTTCGCTCAAAAAAGATTCCGAATCAAAATTTATTCCGTACGCTGACAATGTGCAGCCGTGGCTGTAGAGATGCGGATTGCTTAGCCAGTTATTTTTTTCCATAAAATGTCTTTACCCTTTGAGGTAACAGTCACCTAAACGCTGCTAATTTTTTTCACCGATTAACAATGTCGCTTTGACCGAAAAGCGGAAAGCCAAATCGTTGCGGTCATCGTCAATCGCCTGCACGAGCTTTCGTCTAACTTTTGTTTGCTCTTTTTTACCGAGAAAATCGAGCCAGGCAGGAAGTAAAAAATCTGCGACAAGCGGCGCGGTGATAAATTTTTCGCCCGATTCAAAATCAAAATATTCATTTTTGGTAACGATTTCGATTTTGGACAAGCCCGAATCTTTCACCCAATCTTCGAGGCGTATAGTTGTCGGAATGTCGCTGATTAGGCGCTCGACTTCCGCGCTTTTCTCAAGCAGATCAAGATCAAAAAGACTTTCCCAGAGAATCGAAAATATTTCGCCGAAGCTGCCCGCCGTTGGCAATAGGCAAATGAATTGCCTGCTTGAGGCGCTAATCTTCTGCTCCAGAAATTCTTTAAGATTCTTTGGGCGCACAAAACTTGCGTCAGCGATAACCGCGTCGAATTCGCCTTTCGGCAGTGTTTTTAAAAAATTGATTCCGGTTTTAACCGCTTCGTCTTTTGCTTTGGCAATCGTTAATAATTCCTGACTCTCGCAAACGCCGAAAAACTCCGGGTCGTTTTTTATTTTTTTGCGCAGGGCAAGCGCGTGACTTCCGGCTCCGGCATTAACGTAAAGTATTTTTTTTTCGCCTGAAAACTTGAAGTTTTCGTCAAAAATGTTTGTGAAACGCTCGGTCCAATCCGTTTCGATATAAAGATCGCGCAAAAAGGCGAGTTCTTTTTGTGTTTTACTCATTAGAATAATTTAACGAGAAAGATGCGGCGAGGCAAAGATAGTCAAGCAAAAATAAATCTGTTAATTTAAGATTCAAAAAAAAAATTATTTAATTTTCTGCATCTTGAAGTTAAAAACAGGAGAAAACTGGTGGCAAAATCGATCAAAGAGTTGTTTGATTTGAGCGGCAAAACGGCGATTGTCACCGGCGGCTCACGCGGGCTTGGCAAAGAAATGGCGGAAGGACTTGCCGAAGCGGGCGCGAGTTTGATGTTGTGCGCCCGGCGCGCCGAATGGCTCGACGAAACTATGAAAGAATTTCGAGAGCGCGGCTTCAAGGTCGAAGGAAAACTTTGCGATGTTTCAAAAACGGATGAAATTCAAAAGGTAGTTGACGAAACTATCAAAAAATTCGGGAAAATCGACGTTTTAATTAACAACGCGGGAATTTCCTGGGGCGCGATGCCGGAAGAAATGCCGCTCGAAAAATGGCAGATGGTTTTGGATGTTAATTTAACTGGCTGCTTTTTATTCGCACAAGCCGTCGGGCGCGAAATGCTCAAGCAGTCGAGCGGTTCGATTATCAATATCACATCGATTGCCGGTTTAAAGTCTTCCGCAAACGGACCATTCTACGCGGGTTACGCGGCGAGCAAAGCCGGACTAATCGGTTTAACGCGCGAACTGGCGGCAAGTTGGGGACGCAGAGGAATTCGCGTCAACGCGATTGCACCGGGATTTTTTCACTCAAGGCTTGCCGATTCGGTAATCGATATTTATGAGCGTTCAATTCAAGAAAACAACGTCATTCCGCGCATCGGTCAGGAAGGAGAACTCAAAGGCGCGGCAGTTTTTTTAGCCTCGGACGCTTCAGGTTATATTACCGGTCAAACAATTGTTGTCGATGGCGGAATGACTGTTTGATTTTGGATTTTGGATTTTAGATTTTGGGTTTTTTTCTGAATTTACATTTATCTTTGGTTAAATAGATTTATGGAATATGGTGCGACTACTCTTAATTTAGCTTCGATTATTGAGCATCACGCGCGCCTTGCCCCGGACAAGGACGCGATTGTGTGGAATGAAATGCGTTTTAGTTACGGGCAACTTAACGCGCTTTCGAATCGGGTGGCAAACGCTCTAGTCGAGTTGAACATCGGACACGGCGATAAAGTCGCGTTGTGCTGCCCGAATTTGCCATTTTTCCCCATTGTTTATTATGCAATCATGAAAGTTGGCGCGGCGGTTGTACCTTTGAATGTTTTGTTTCAACCGCGTGAAATTGCATATCATTTAACAGATTCCGACGCGAAAGCCGTTTTCGTCTTTGAAGGAACATCCGAACTTCCATTGGCGCAAACAGTTAAAGAAGGTTTTGATAAAGTTGCAACCTGCGAAAACATTGTTGTGATGACGATTGATCCGATGGGGGCTTCGCCGATTGCAGGCGCGCAAACTCTGACTGAAATTACCAAAAATAAACCGGAAACTTTTGAGACATTTCCGACCAAAGCGAACGACACCTGCGCGATTCTTTACACTTCTGGCACAACCGGACAGCCAAAGGGCGCAGAACTCACTCACCTGAATCTAATGACTAACGTGACGACGTGTTACGGCATTCACCTGCCGGTTTTAGATTTTACAGACGGATTGCAGAAAACCTGTCTGATTACGCTGCCGCTTTTTCATACCACCGGGCAAACCGTGCAAATGAACGTCAATCTTTACGCCGGAAACCGCGTCGTTCTGCTTCCACGCTTTGAACCGCGGGCGACGCTTGAAGCGATGGAAAAAGAATGCGTCAATTTTTGGGTCGGCGTTCCGACAATGTATTGGGCATTGTTAAAGTATGTCGAAGAAAATAATATTGACATTTCCCGCACTGCTAAAAACTTAAAAGTGACGAGTTCCGGCGGCGCGCCGATGCCTGTCGAAGTAATGAAAGATTTTGAAAAAGTTTTTGGCGTTCGTGTTTTTGAAGGCTACGGTTTGTCGGAAACATCGCCGCTCGCTACCTTTAATCAATTTGAAAAACCTTCGAAACCCGGAACCGTCGGACAGCCGATTTTTGGTGTCGATGTAAAATGCGTGGACGAAAACGACGTGGAAGTCGAGTGCGGGACGCGCGGTGAAGTAGTTATTCGCGGCTCAAACGTAATGAAAGGTTATTACAAGCGCCCGGAAGCAACAGCCGAAGCCCTCCGCAACGGATGGTTTCACACCGGCGACATCGGAATTATCGATAAAGACGGTTATTTATCAATAGTTGATCGCAAAAAAGATATGATTTTGCGCGGCGGTTACAACATCTATCCGCGCGAACTCGAAGAAATAATTATGACGCATGAAGCCGTTTCTTTGTGCGCGGTTATCGGCGTGAAAGATGAAAGGCTAGGCGAAGAAGTCAAAGCATACGTCGTGCTGAAACAAAATTATAATTTGACCGAAAATGAAATGATTGAATGGTGCAAACAGCAGTTTGCGGCAAACAAATATCCGCGTTACGTTGAATTCCGAGACGAATTGCCAATTGGCGGAACGGGAAAGATTTTGAAACGCGCGTTACGGGAAAATTAAAGACACGAAGGGTCAAACTAGAATTAGCCACTACCAAACACATAATGGCACGAACAGTAAATCAAAATAAATTTTCGTGTTTGTTAGTGGCTAAAAGATTATTCGGATGGCAAAATCACGCCCCGGCATTCGCCGAAGCCGATGCGCCGAAAACCTTCACGCTCGCAGAAGCCTTTCATAATTACTTCGTCGCCGTCTTCAAGAAATCTGCGCTCTTCGCCGTTCGGAAGTTGAATCGGTTCTTTACCGCGCCAGGTGAGTTCCAGCAGACAGCCGCGAGCGTCTTTTGAATCACCTGAAACTGTTCCTGTCGCCATCAAATCACCGGTTTGCAGATTGCAGCCGTTCGATGCGTGATGCGTTAGCATTTGCGCGGGTGTCCAGTATAAATCTATCGTATTTGAACGAGAAAGCAGAAAAGGTTCAGCGTTTTCGTCGCGCATCTTTTCGGTTTGCAGATAAACTTCAAGTGTAATGTCAAAGCCGCCATTCTTCTCGTTCACCTCCGAAGACAAATAGTCCAGAGGCTGCGGGTCTTTTTCATCACGCGCAAACGCATTGGTGCGAAACGGCGCGAGCGCTTCCATCGTCACGACAAACGGCGAAACGCTGGTTGCAAAACTTTTCGCCAAAAAAGGACCGAGCGGCTGATATTCCCACGCCTGAACGTCGCGTGCTGACCAATCATTGACCAGACAAAGTCCAAAAATATGTTCTTCCGCTTCTTCAATCGAAATCGTCTCGCCGAGTTCGTTACCTTTGCCGATAAAAAATCCGACTTCCATTTCGTAGTCGAGATTTTTGCACGAAACATAAACGGGCGGCGCGTCCGGGTCTGTCCGATTTTGACCTTTCGGGCGCGTTATTTCCGTTCCCGAAACGACGATGCTTGAAGCGCGTCCGTGATAACCGATTGGAACAAATTTATAATTCGGCAGCAGCGGATTATCGGGTCGAAACATCGCGCCGACATTCGAGGCGTGAAAGATTGAACAGTAGAAATCGGTGTAATCGCCAATGTGCGCGGGCATATAAAAATCTACTTCGTCCATCGGAATCAAATTTCGTTTGACTTGTTTTTGTGTTTCTTCATCAGCATCAGCGGATAAAATTTCTACCAAACGACTGCGAAAAGCCTTTTGCAGATTCGCGTTTTTTTTCATTACCGAATGGTCGAGACAATAATTGCTGGCAGCAATGGCGATAGTAAAAGATTCATCGTCGAAAAGACAGCATTCGTAACAGGCGTAAACGTCTAAAACAAAATTGCCGATGGCGACACCGACTCGAACATTTTCGTAAGTACAGCCGCGCGCGAAAACGCAGAACGGCAAATTTTGAATCGGAAAATCCGTGTCGAGAGCGTTGGCTGATTCAACCCAGCTTTTCAAATTTTGGTCGTGTGTTTTATTTGTTTCGTATATCATAATTAATTTGTTTTTAACTCCGTCAAAATGTAGTGTTTGTAGATATATTTGATTAAAAAATTTCGTTGCTATAACAAACCAATTTCCTGTAAATCCGTAATCGGTTCTTCAAACGAGCAGGAGCCGAATGAAATTATATTTTGTTTACGTAAACTTTTCAGTTCAGCCGTGCTGATAAAATATTTTTGCCTCCAAAAAACTCCGTCCGTGTTAAACGCGAAATTTTCAGCTTGCTCGTCTTCGAGAAGTTCGTTAATCAATTTTTCCTGACAATTTTGCCGCAGAAAACCTGCCGCCAAGAAAACATTGAGAAATCCGTTCATTGTGCCAGTCGCAGCGTTTATTTCATAAGTCAGAGGCTTTATCGAGCGTAGCGGATGATGAAGTCCGGCGGTTGCCTTAAAAGGAACTTTCGCCGCCAGACAAGTTTTTATAAAGCGAATAATCTGTTCATTTTTTGGAAAAGCGCTTTCCGTTACTCCGCCAGTGCGAATCTTGGCGCGGTGCCCGCGAATCGCCAGCGCCTGAACTAAATCGGCTAAGTTTTTGTTAATCGAAAGTTCAAAGTAAGTCGCAAAATGTGCCGGAATAATTTGCGCGATGTCTTCAATCATACAGCTTGTGTCAGCCTTTACTTCAATCGAATCACAAACAACAGACGGCGCGTTTGCCCCGTTAAAATCCTCAATTTGGCGTACAGTTTCAAAAATATCATCGCCTGCCAAAACACTCAGTTTCCAGACGCCAAATTTATTGTCAGATAAAACTCCGCGCGCGCTTTCCAAAAATTCGTCAAGCCGCGCCACCGGAATAACAAAACGCCCGAGCATCCAGTCGTGATCACTCTTTTTATAATTCGCGTAATTGGCGACGGCATCCGTCATCGAAAGCTGCGACGGCGGAAAAAGTCCAGCATAATCGACAATTTCGGAGAGCAGGGCGCGAACTGATTCACTAAAATCTGTGTGTGTCATCCAATTTTTATTTTACGATAAATGCCCGAATCCGCGTAATCTGCAAATCTCAAAAAGCAATCAAATTATATCAGAGATTTGCAGCGTAAAATTTTTTACTTGTTTTTACGCCAATTTCAGAGTATCTTGAGGACGCAAATTACAAAAATTAGTCTATCATTACCGAATGCGTGTTTTGGGTATTGATCCGGGAAGCGAAACTCTCGGTTGGGGCGTGATCGAAGGCAGCGGTTTGAAATATTCGCCGGTTGATTTTGGGACGGTAAAATCGAGTCCGCGCGACGCTTTTTCGAAGCGACTTTTGAAAATCAGCGACGACATCGAAGAAGTAATCGCCAAATTCCAGCCCGATGTTTTGTCGATTGAAGAAGCTTTTTACGCAAATAATGTAAAGGTCGCGCTCAAGCTCGGACAAGTGCGCGGCGTTGTGCTTTTGACGGGCGAAAAAGCGAAAATGAAAATCGCCGAATACAGCCCGCGCCTCATTAAACAAACAGTTGTCGGTTATGGAAACGCGCAGAAACATCAGGTTCAGGAAATGGTGCGCATTTTATTAAAACTAAAAACCGTGCCGGAACCGCACGACGCAGCAGACGCTCTGGCGAGTGCGATTTGTTATTTTCACCATGCCGGAGTACAGGACAGAATTCAAAATGCGCGGCTCAAAAGCAAAAGCTAATTTAGTTTCAGGCAGAAATCTTTCAAGTTATCAACGTTTAACTTCTTCAAAACAAAGGAGAATCGTATGAAACACTTTTTATTTTTTATCCTTTTATTCATTTCTGTTTTCGCAACAAACGCGGAAGCGCAAAAGCGGCGTATTTCATCAAAAATTATCAGGAAGCCCGCCCTCGCTGCTCAAACAATGCGCGAAAATTCAAACACGGCAATCGTCGTTGATGAAAGATTAGGCGTTTTGCGTCTTGAGCCGAGCCTTTTTTCAAAATCTTTTATGAGAATGCAGAACGGCAGAAAAATTTCGGTTTTGAATTCAAAGGAAGCCGACGGCGTAACTTTTTACCGGGTTAGCGCTCCGCCAAATAATTTTGGATGGGTGCAGGCGGAAGCCGTTGCCGGAAGATTTCGGCGCGGTGACGATGCGCGTCTGGCTAAACTCATCCAAGCTTCCGAGGGTTTTGAACAAATTGAGCGAGCGCAGATTTTTTTTGAAACTTTTGCCGACTCTCCTTTGCGTCCGGCGATTCTTCTACTGTTGGGGGATTTGCTGGAAGAGATAGCTCTAAAAATTTCCGGCGATGCGACGAGAAGGCTTGACCGCCGTGAAATGGCGGCTTCCGGCGCCCCTCTGCACAGCTTTTATCTAAATTTCGTCGCGCTCGACCGCTACCGGAAAATTAACATCAATTTTCTTTTTAATTCAAACACTCGACTTCTCCATTACGACGGCGCGAGTTGGCGCGAAATTACCCAAAAATTTCCCAATTCATCCGAAGCCGTCGAAGCGCGGAAAAGACTCGTTTCATTAAAAGAAAAAATGGAAAGAATGAAATAAGTAAAAGGTAAAAAAAGGGTATTCACGGTGCAATCTTTTCCCTATCTCATTTCTTACTTTCAGCTTTTTCGCAGGTGAAATTCGTACCGATATTTCAATAATTTCATCATTTTTCTCCCTTTTTACAGTCGTGCTTTAAAGCTCGTGCCGATTACATTAAGATTTCCGGGGCGTGAAAACCCGTCGTTCTGCCGCATATAATAAACGTCGAGCGACAATTGTTTGGTCAGCGGACGTGTAACTCCGACAGTGAACCGATTGCGCGAAAATCTTTTGAGAATTGAATCATAAAAAATTTCTTCGGTCACAAACAATTTTGCTTTTGAGATAAAATTTTTTGGAATATCTTTTTCAAATGTTAGCGATGGACGATAACGCAACGAATTTCGCGGGCTTCTGAAACGACGCTCGAACCCGCTGCGGTGCGACAAGCTGATTGTTTTGAACGGAAAACGGTATCCGACGCGCAAGTTCAGACGATGTTCAATCCCAAATTTGCCGCTCGTATTTCGCGCTCGAATATTCCAGTAAAATGGCTGAAAAGACCAAGATTTATTTGCTTTGTAAATGAATC
>JACCRD010000247.1 GCA_013813755.1 Acidobacteriota bacterium
TTATAAGGCTTATCACTGCCGCCGAAACCGCCGCCGCCGCCGCGGCGACCTCCACCACCGCCAAAACCGCCGCCGCGCCCGCCGCCGCCGCCTCGACGCCCGCCACCATTGTTAGGACGATTCGCGCCTTCGCCAGCCGAACTTGGAGCTTGTCCATCAATAGTTCTGGCAACCGGAGTTCTTGATTTGCCGAAGCCAACCGTTTTGTTGAAATTAAGATTAACCCCGAAGAAACTCGGACCACGACCGTAGTTGCGCGGTATTACTGTTGTTGAAGGATTTGATATGTCGCCGATGTCACAGAATGAAAATGTCAGTCCGCGCTGCGCGCAGGCGTTATTTAATTGTGAATAAGTCGGACGTTCATTGGTAATCGAATCACGATTTCGGTCATCACCGGCAATTATATTAAATGGACTACCCGAACGGGCAATGATAATCGGACTCATCCGAATGTTCCAGGGCAGCTGGAAATTACCGATTAAGGAGAAGACATGTCTGATGTCCTGCTGCGAGTTACCGTATTCACCGCTTAAATCATATGTGTAAGCCGGAAAACCCCCGTCTGTATCACTTTTAGCAAATCCCATCCGGTAATTTGCCCTCAATGAAATTTTGGGATTTATCGGCGCATTGAGTCCAAAGATCAATTGCTGTTGATTTATCACTCCGTCCGATTCATATTGATAGATGTTAGCCTGTGTTGGGTCGGGTCGAAGCAATTGTATTTGCTGCGAAGTCGTCGGACAAATATTTATTAATCCGCAAACCGGCGCGTTGATATTACGTGTACGCAACTGATGAATCGTCCGATTTCCGACAAAATAAATAGAACCCGTCATTTTTAATGGTAATTGCCGTTCGACCGACAGCGCATACTGATAAGTCGTCGGCGCGCGCAGGTCAGGATCGATCTGACGAATGGTGAATGTTCCGGGAGCAAGCGCGGCAATATTGGCGACAGTCGGGACGTTTGTAACGCCGCCTAATGAAAATACTGGTTGACCTAAAATTCCCTGATTGCCGGCGACAATATACTGAGCTTGATTAACTCCGTTGAAGCGTTCGGATTGAAGAGTGAAATTTTCACCAAAACGATCGTAGAAAACTCCAAAACCGCCGCGAAAAACCGTCTTCGGCAGTCTCGCGCCGCCCGCACCGGGCGAATAAGCAAAACTAAAACGCGGCGCGAAATTCATACTGTCACTGATATTTGTCTGATTTTCGTAACGCAATCCGAAACTCAAAGTTAAAGACGGGCGCACACGCCAATCATCAGTGATAAATAAACCCATATCATACTGCTTAACATCAGCCAGCGGATTTCCCGATGTAATATTAAATTGATTTGGATTAAAAATTGGATCAGGGTTTCCCAAAACCTTCTGGCGATATTGTTCAATTGAAGAGAAAAGTAAATTTCCGGTCAATGGGTCGCGCACCCCAAAAAAAGAAAATGTGCCGCCAAAATTCGATTCAGATTGGTCTTTGATTGTTATGCCGCGAACTCGCACGCCAAATTTTAATGCGTGTTGGCTTTCTTTACCCACAGAAGTAGTCGTGTAATTCTGCAATTCAAAACTATTTCTATTATTAAAATTTGTCCCGATTTGCGAGCCGCCGCCAGTAAACGCGCCGGATACATTAATCGTCGGGATCGAATTATCGCCAATTTGGTTGCGGCGATTTATTTCGTATTGAAACCTCGTTTCGTTGACTGTCTTCGGATTCAAAATCGCTGTTTCGGTCAAACGAAATTCGTGTCCGGTGCTGGAACTTTTTGAGGTTAAACTTTGTAGATTAAAACCACCGCCAAAATTATCGGCTTTAACGCGCGTAAAACTATATCGCGCAACCAAAGTATTGTTCGTATTTATTTGATAATCAAACCGCGGGCTAATCGTAAAACGCTGTGAGGGCACGGTTACGTCCTGCTGAAAAGGAACAATATTAAATGAGGAATCCAGGATACTTGCATTGATTACCTGGTTTTCGTCATCGTTCCGATTATTAATATCGATGAAAAAAGAAGATTTCCCTTTTTGCACCGGACCGGACAGATTTCCGCCGAATGTTCGCGCCTGGCTCGGCGCGCGATTTAGAGCGAACGGATTGCGCGAGTTGAGACTTTCGTCGTTAAAATTAAAAAACGCCGACCCGCGAAATTTGTCTGAACCGGGTTTTGTCAAAATTTCGATGCGTCCGAAACCGAGCCGTTCAAATTCTGCTGAAAACGGATTTTGGTTCAAACGAATCTCGCGGATTGACTCTCTCGGAGGAAGTCTGCCGCCGGTAAAACCATCAATATAAATTTGCCCGCCGTTCGGTCCAGCCGAAGGTCCCGCCAAAGCCTGCAGAGCGGCTTCAAGTTGATCAGGATCATCAGGCAAAGCTTCTATCTCCGCTTCGGTTAAAACGAGTGAGCTGGCATTTCGGTCAGCATCGGTTGAAACCTCGCCGGCGCCTGAAACTTCAACTTGCGCCTCAACCGCTTGAACCGTTAAAGCGACGATTAGTTCCTCACTTTTTCCGGGCGTGATTACAACTTCCGTGTTTTCGTAAACCGCAAAAGTTACAGCAGCAACTCGAACCGTGTAAGTACCCGGAGCGAGTCCGCTAATTCTAAATTCGCCCTGCCGATTCGTAACAGCGCTTTTTTCTATACCTGCGGCGTCAACCGCAGTCACCGTGGCGCCGCTCACAACGGCGCCGAACGTATCGGAAACCTGACCGGCAACATTCCCCGTTTGTTGCGCAGAAATTGATAAACTTATAGATAGCGTTATAAATGCAATAAATATGGATAATTTTAATTGTTTCATATAAAGAGTTTAGAAAGCAGAAGTAAGATGTTTTACCCATCACACTTCTACTTTTAGATTTAATTTTTGTAAATTTTACGGCAAGCTTCCGCCTTCAAGTCCCGGAATGCTAAATCCCGTGTCCTGACTTCGCCGCCCGCCCGTCTGTCCGCTGGCTTGCTGCGTTTTCAGAAAAGGCTCGACACCCGACAATAATTTTATTGCCGTGATACGTTCCTGATCGGCAGTTTTTGAACTGGAGACGGCAATCATATCACCTATTTTTAGGCTCTCAACCGTAATATTCGGAAACCGCTCCAACATATCGTCGATATTTCCGCCGCCAGCGCCACGCATTCCGCCCTGACCTCTGCCCTGATTCATCTGATTTGGCGTTTCTCCCTGCGGTCTGGCAGGCGGGGCAGGTTGATTTCCGCGCGGCGGTCTGACTGCTCCGCTTTGTTCGGGCTGAACGCCGCCGGCTTGCATCGTTTGAAATTGCGCCATTCTCTGCGCCATCTCGGCAGGAAATTGTTTAAGAACGGAATTTTTACCGATCAGGATTGTGACAGCTTTTTTAGTTTGAATATTGTTGATGGTAATTTCGTTTTTCGCAGAATCGATGGCGGTCACCGTTCCGCCGACAGTTTGAAACGCGCCGGTCACTATCTCTTCGGCGCTCAAAGTGGATGCGTCCGCATTTTTTTCGCCCACCGCGCGGATCATATCTCCCGTCTGAATTTCACCGAATGAACTTTTTAGAGATTCGCTGAAATTAACAGAATCCGGCGCGTAACGGCGAAATTTTGTATCGCCTTTCAAATTCACAACTGTCGCCTTTTCACCCATTACACCGCGTACCGAAACCGTAATTTCTTTTGTTTGCGGATTGACCGCCGTTACACGTCCCGATATTCCGCGAGTTTGCCATTTTTCGGTTTCTTTTACCTGTTTTTGGGCAATGTCGGATTTTGTCAATAAATAAACGGTTTTGGCAGGAATCGTTTTTTTGTCAGCCGAAACAACACCGGTGATTAAAACTTTATCGCCCGCTCCAACCTCCGAAAGGTTCGAATCAATAGCGGCTTTTAAATTCGGGTTATCGGGCGGAATTTTTTTATATTCTGTTTTGGCTGATAAAACTGCTTCGATGGCGCCATCTTTGGTCTGCAAAATAATTTTGTTTGCTGCTACGGACATTACTTCGCCGCCGACAAAATTCGGTTTAATGCCAACATCTACCGTCTGCGCCGAAACGCTTAAAAAAACGCTTCCAAAAAGCATCATAAATACAGATAAAATTGATAGTTTGCGCATTGCTTACCTTCTTTTTACTGAAAATTTCTTGATTGAGACGGCAACTGCTTACACGATTGCCCAGTAAAGCTGTTTAATACTTCACTTATAAAGACGTAATTTGTTCCTAAAAGGTTTTATTGTTTTTGTAAAGATTTGTAAATTTCGCAGCCAGAACAATTTACGGTTAATCTATTACAGTTTGTGCCAATTATTTGTCGTTCGGGCGGTAAAGATAAGTCCGATACTTGAAGACAATAAAATTAAAAGGGCAAACGTCCAGAAATATGGAATTGAAAGAAAAATCGTCCAGACAAAAACGCCAATTAAAATGGCGAGCGTTTCAGATTGTTTAGACTCGGGCAGAAAGCGTTTTTGCAGAAGTTTTCCAATGCTGACCTGTAACGCGACGCGCCCGAAAACATACGCTAACATCAGCAAAATGAATGCCATCAGGCTGACAATCGCACTGACATAATTGGGCAGAAAACTTAAGCTTGCGATAACGCCAAAAGTAGTGATCACGAAAATTAAAAATCCAATCCCAATTACCTTCAAATTTGAGAGTTGAAACCGAACAATCGCACGACTTACCGCACCAGGCGCAAGTGTCACAAACGTTAAAGTTACGATAAACCAGAAAAGAACTGACAACAGACGCTGCGCGATAAACGCCAGCGAAAAAGTCGGCGAAAAAAGCTGGGAAGGATTTTGTGTTAAATTGCGGAGTTCTTCTTCATAACCGGCATACATCACTGTTTCCTTGCCGGCATTTCTTAGAGGATTTTTGCTTTCCGGGCGATATGTTCCGCCAAAAATTATTACGTCGCCGCCGATAAAGGCGTTTTCCTTTTGAATAATCGAACCGCCGATTGTCGCCACGTCGCCGTCAACCGCACCTTCAATTGTCACATCACCGCCGAAAGCGAAAACTCCTTTCGCGCTTTGTTTAACAATCACATTTTTGCCAAACGAAAAAATTTCTCGATCTTTGGCATCTTCGATAATTAGCGTTTCGTTATTCGGACTCGAAGAAATTGTGGTCTGTGCGTAAAGGGTGGCGGCGAGGAGGAGAATATAAATAAATCCCCTCAAAAAGTGATTTAAGGAGACTTGAAAACGTGTAAAAATGCTGTTTGTGATGAAAAAATTATTCACACTATTTTGAGCCGCCAAATTTATTTTACCCGCGATTAAAACGAAAAAGTAACTTTGATAAAAAAACAATTGAAAACAAAAATAAAATTATCAGAAAAGCGATAGAAGCGCCGGAATTAAACAAAAGCTGTGAACTTACGGAGCGCAAAATAATCGCTGTTCCAAAAGCGAAATCATAGACGAAATGCCATACGAATCCGCTGACCGCCAAAATTTGTTCGGAAAAGTTGATAAAAGTCTTAACAACCGTTTGGGTTTCGTTACCCAAACTGAGCAACACCAAAAAAAACAAACACGCGCAGACAAATAAAGCTCTAAACCTTTCCTGCGGTTGGCGCAGACCGCTCACTTTCCCTTGCGCATTGGCGACGACAATTTTTGTAAAATTTACGGGAACTTCAATTTCATTTTTCTCGAGCATCGCCCCGTCTAAAAAGCAGAGCAGTTTTTTCTGCTCATTTAATTCAGATGTACACATCAAACATCTCGCCAAATGCATCTCTAAATTCAATTCGTCCCGCGGGTTTAATTCACCGTCAATATAAGCGGCAATATCCTGGCGCGGACACATAATTTCACTTGTCGGATTTGGCGAATTCATTTCTCAAATTATTACTTCAAAAATTTAATCGTTAGAGGATATTCCCAAAGCTCGCCTTTATTGGCTTTTACACCGCCGATAATCGGAAAAGCTATGCCCATAATAGACAGCGCGAGCCATCCCAAAGCACCGATTAAAATTCCTGAAAGTCCGATTAACAAATACCCTAATCCCATTAAAATAACGACGGCAAACATATAGATGATCGAGGAAATTGTCCAGTTCATAATCATTTTGCCGTGCGCGTCGAGCGCGGGAAATTCGTCTTTTTTGATCTGCCAGATAATTATCGGCGCGGCGATGCCGCCGAATGGAATGACAAAACTTAGAAGCTGCGACAAATGCGCAAACAAGCCCCATTGTTTTTGCTCCGCAGTTTGGAGAGCAGTCAGCGACGGTCGAGGCTGCATGTTATAATTCATCCAGATCATCTCCTTACATTCCCTTAAATCCTCTTTCGACAAACATTTCGCGCATCATTTCGCGTGCTCTGAAAAGTCGATTCTTGACCGTTCCGAGCGGCAAACCGGTAACTTCCGCAATTTCGTCGTAGCTTAAATCCTGTGTGTGCCGCAAAAAAATTAATTCTCTGTAAATCGTTGGCAAACATTTGATCACCATTTCGATTTCCGCT
>JACCRD010000250.1 GCA_013813755.1 Acidobacteriota bacterium
GTTTCATATCACGCGGAAAAATTGCGTTATCAAACTAAATTTCACCGTTTGGAAGAAAGCCGTTTGAATGCTATTTTCATAAAAATAAAAGTTTTAAGGAGACGATTTTTTATGTCCATAGAATTAGATGATCGCGGGCGCGCTTTGGAGAACGAATATTTTCGCCGCCAGGAGCAGGAACTTATCCAGAAAATGAAGGCAAAACTCGGTGCGGAAAAAGTTTCGGCAGGCAGTGCCGATTGCCCAAAATGTGATGGTGGCAAACTGGTTGAAACAGATTATGAAAATATTAAGATTGATGTATGCAATAATTGTACCGGAGTTTGGCTTGACGCGGGCGAACTCGCTCAGATTGCCGTCAGAGAAGATAACAATAACAGTTGGTTTTCAAAATTTGCTAAGTAAAATAATTAAATGAAAATTCAAATCTTCAAAATAAAATTCGCTATATTTTTGTGCGCTTTCTGCGTGTTCGCATCACCTTTTTACGCGCAGGCGCAAGCTGTCGGAAAAGCGAAAGTTACTTTGCCTTCGACGGTTGAAAATTTTAAGTTAAACAGCAAATTGATGGCGCGGGAAATGCCGTATCGTGTAGTTGTTCCGGTGAATTATAAAACCTCGAACGATAAAGCCGCTTATCCGGTAATTTATCTGCTTCACGGTTTAACCGGACATTTTGACAATTGGGGCGACAAAACAAAGATTGCCGAATACCTCGCGCCGTATAATTTTATCGTCGTGATGGCGGAGGGCGAAAATGGTTGGTATACCGATAGCGCAACCGTTCCAAATGACCGCTACGAAACATATATCACGCAGGAACTGATTCCGGAAATCGACAAGAAATTTCGCACGCTTCCTGCTAAAAAACATCGCGCCGTCGCGGGGCTTTCGATGGGCGGTTACGGTTCGATCAAATTTGGCTTGAAGTATCCGGAAAATTTCGCACTGGTCGGCTCGTTCAGCGGCGCGCTCGGCGCGGCTTCTTGGACGGAGAAAACTCTCGGAAATAATTGGAAAGCTTTAACCGATTCGATCATGAGCATCTACGGCGCGGACGGCAGCAAAACGCGGCTGGAAAACGATATTTTCAAATTAGTCAAAGATATGCCCGCCGAAAAAGTCAGTCGGTTGCCGTTTGTTTATCTCGACTGCGGCACGGAGGATTTTTTGATCGGCAGCAACCGTGATTTTGTCAGCCTTCTTTTAGAAAAAAAGGTAAGACACGAATTCAGGCAACTGCCCGGCAAACACGATTGGGCGTACTGGGAAGCGCAAATTCAGGAATTTTTCGAGTTAAGCGAAAAATTTCTCAAATAATCAAAAATATTTATGTTAAAAAAAATAATTTTTGCTGGGTTGCTGATTTTATTTTTTCAGAGCATTTCTGTTTTCGCGCAGGACAAAACAATTATTAATAGCGAAAGCGCAAAGAAAATGCTTCTCGGTAAACACAGATTTGCGCTCCAGTGGATCAGTTGGGATTATTTCGGAACGGCAATCATCACCGATAAAAAAGGCGTTTTGTATTTGAATGGCGAGCAAAAAGGACGCGGCGGCAGCGACGATTTTTTGACGATTGACGGCGTCGTGACGCAGATTGATGAAAAGGAATTTAAGTTCAACGGAAAAATCGTCACGAAAGTCAGCCGCCTCAACGAAGGCAAGCCTTGTCCGCGCGAAGGCGAAATGAGTTTTGCGATTACAAAAAATCGCCGGTATTGGCGCCTTCGGGATATGCAGAATCCGTGTGATGACGTTCTTGATTACGTTGACATTTTCTTTCGGTAAAAATCAACAAATAAAGCCAAAAATAAAGAATGTTAAATTTTGCAATCGAAACGGCGCGGGAAGCCGGACAAGTTTTGCTCGAAAAATTCGGGCGTAAAATTGAAATCTCCAAAAAGGGAAATATTAATCTGGTAACTGAAGCGGATTTTGCTTCGGAAAAACTGATAATTGAAAAGATTCGCTCTCACTACCCTAAACATTCGATTCTGGCGGAAGAATCCGGCGAATCAAACGCTGCAGTAATTGACGGCGAAAAAGTTTGGAAATGGATCATTGACCCGCTCGACGGCACGACTAATTACGCGCACGGCTACCCTTGTTTCTGCATCACCATCGCGCTCGAACACCGAGACGAAATTGTTTTGGGCGTTACTTTTGATCCGACACGCAACGAACTTTTTGCTGCCGAGAAAGGACAAGGCGCAACATTAAACGGCAGAAAAATCAGCGTTTCCGAAACCTCCGAACTTTCAGAAGCATTGATTGTGACTGGATTTCCATACAATCTCGCTGACAAAGATAATTTTGCCGGACACCTGACGGATTTTCTCGTGCGTTCGAGAGGCGTTCGGCGCGACGGTTCGGCAGCGATTGATATGGCGTATGTCGCCTGCGGACGCTTTGACGGATTTTGGGAAGAAGGCTTAAACCCGTGGGACGTGGCGGCGGGCGTTCTGTTGATCGAAGAAGCCGGCGGGCGAATTTCCTATTATGACAATTCGCCGTTCAGCATCTACAAAGCGCCAATCTGCGCGAGCAATAATTTAATTCATACGGAAATGCTCGATATTTTGAAATAAAAATTACGAATTATTAGAATTTATCTCAAAAATACGCACCCGGCGTTCCGAGTTTGCGCTTCAGCGTGTGTTTCTGCCAACGAAGCGCGGCGGAGCAAACTAAAGTTTGAACTCAAAACGCTTACAATCTATTTTTGAGATAGCTTCTAATAATCTTTTTGCATTTCTAAAAAGTAGAAAGTGCTCTACCAAGTACGAATGCGCTCGGAATAGGTTTATCGCCGCTTTGTCCGAAACTGACAGAGGTAAATCCTAAAGTTGTTCTGAGCAAATACCAAGTTCCGTTTGAAGGACGAAAAACTGCCACATCTGCGCGCCCGTCGCCGTCATAATCGGCAACCGCGGGAATGTCAGACGCAAAGCCCCAGGTCGTTCCCGCAAACCGTCCGTCAGAGCTTCGCAAAACAAAGAAATTAGATTGATTGGCAGAACTGTCGGCGCGCACAGCGGCAATATCAGTTTTGCGGTCGCCGTCGAAATCCGCCGGAATTGGTTTATCGGTCGGATTGCCAAATTGAACCGCTCGAGTTGATCTGTTCAGACTTTCAAAAAGATACCAAAAGCCGTTTCTGAAAACGCCCAAATCACCAATGCCGTCGCCGTCGAAATCACCAATTAGCGGCTGATCGCCGTTTTGTCCGAATTGTTGAGCGAATTGCTGATTGCCCGAACTTCTCAACTGATACCACGTGCCGTTTGAAGGGCGGAAAACCGCCACGTCCGCGCGGTTATCGCCGTCGAAATCATTCGGCACGGGAATATCGCCGCTTGCGCCGAACTGCACTGCGAAAAAAGTATTGTTTGAACTTCGGAGTTGATACCAGGTGCCGTTTGAAGGGCGAAAAACAGCGACGTCGGTTTTGTTGTCACCGTCAAAATCCACCGGAGTGATTTTGTCCGAGGCTTCGCCAAATTGTTGTCCGGCGAAAGTTCCGCTGCCGCTTAACATTTCATACCACGTGCCGTTTGACGGGCGAAAGACGGAAACATCTGATTTACCGTCGCCGTCAAAATCAAATTCGGCGCGATTTACGCGAGTGATGACCACATCGTTGCCGTCGCCGCCGCGGTATGTGATACGAAAAGTCAATCCGAATTCTGTGCTAAAAGTCGCGCCTTCCGGAAGATTGGCGAAAGTTCCGGCAATCGGATCTGTTCCGTCGTTGGTGATAATTTCAAATGACTGCCCGAGAGCCGGATTTTCGTCACTTTCTGAAAGCGCGAATAAAGTCGCGTTCGATAAAGTAACCGTTCCGTTAACTTTGATATTATCCGCCTGAACGCCGCTCGCGCCGCTTTCAATTTTGATGATGACGGTACCGTTTGAGCCTACGCTTAAATTTCCCTGAACGGTGAGAACGCCGGTTGGGGCAGTAATCGATCCGGCGCCGATTCCGCCTGACACAACGTTTGTCGTGCCGATAATTCCCGTTCCCAGGACAGCCGTGCCGCCGCTTTCGGAAACGGGTAAACCGTTAACCGTTACAGGACTTCCCGGAATATTCGCGTCGATTATTAAAAGACCGTTGTTAATATTGACAGCGCCGCTGAAATTGCTTGCCGCAGCAACGAGTCCAAAGCCTAAACCGTTTTTAATAATGTTTCCCGAGCCGGAAATGACACCGATGAGGAAAAGTCCTTCGCCGCCCTCAATCGTTAGAGGGAAATTTAAAAGAACTACTACGGCAAGTGTCGTAAACGAATTTTCTCCAAAGACAAATGTCTGCGCCGCGCCCAAATTTACTATGGTGTTGATGGTGTGCGTTCCCCCGGTTACCGTTAAACCGTTGGTTAAGCGGAGCGCGTTTCCGCTGATTGTGTAAGCGCCGCCGTCGATTTTAACTGAGCGAAAGGTGGTCAAAAGTCCAAGATTATTATTGTTCGTTTGTTTTGCCGCCGCTTCGGGGAAAACCAAATCATCATTGACCACAGGCGGGACATCGCCAACCCAATTCGCCGCCGTTGCCCAGTTCACGTCAGCCCCGCCGCCGTCCCAGATTTTGGTGGCTGAAAAAGCGTCGGATGAAAGAAATAATACGAGGAAAAATGCGAAAATCGACAAACATTTCATAAAATTAAATTTTTTTGTGTTTCTGAGAATTTACCGCTTGGCAGTAAAATTAATTTAACATAAAGGATAATTGTCTAACAATAAAATTTGGCAAATAAACGGTCTTAGCGCTTTTGACAGATTTCGGCGTGTGATAACCTCTTAAAACATAAATTCGTTAAAACGAAAATCCAAAATCCAAAATCCAAAATTGAATGTCCTGGTTTAGTCGTAAAGATCCAAAATTAGAAGAGCAGGTCGTTGACGAAGAAAAAAAGGTGAAAACCGAAGGTATCTTTGTTAAATGCCTGGAATGCGACAGCGCGCTTTACAAGGGCGAGCTTGAAGCGTCACTCGAAGTCTGCACGCACTGTAACTATCATTTCCGAATGGGCGCGCGCACCAGACTTGATATTTTATTTGACGAAGGCAAATACGAAAAACTTGACGAAGAAGTAACCAGCAGCGACCCGCTCGGATTTGTTGACACCAAACCTTACATCGAACGTATCGAACAGGCAAAAGCAGCATCCGGTTTGCCCGAAGCGATTGTCACAGGGCAGGGAACGGTTGGCGGAAATCTCGTCTATGCAGGCGCGATGGATATGACTTTTATCGGCGGCTCGATGGGATCAGCGGTTGGCGAAAAAATTACGCGCCTGATCGAAAGAGCGCTCGAAAAACGCGGCGCGGTCGTTATTTTTGCGGCTTCCGGCGGCGCGCGTATGCAGGAAGGAACTTTGTCTCTGATGCAAATGGCGAAAATATCCGCCGCGCTCGCCCAATTTCACAAAGCAAAGCTGCCGTTTATTTCAGTTTTAACAGACCCGACGACCGGCGGCGTAACGGCGAGTTTTGCGATGCTCGGCGATGTTATTATTGCCGAACCAAAAGCTTTAATCGGTTTTGCGGGACCGCGCGTGATTGAACAAACGATCAGGCAAAAATTGCCGAAAGGTTTTCAGCGTTCCGAATTTCTGCTCGAACACGGAATGGTCGATATGATTGTTGACCGCCGCGAGATGCGAAATACAATTATACGTCTTTTGAAATTTATGCTGAACACGGAAATTAAAGTTTCGGTCAAACTTTAATCGCTGAATAAATGCTTAACTAACTAGAGTTTGACGGCGGCAATTTTATAGCCCTTGGCTTTTAACAAATTGATAACGCCTTTTTTGCCTCCGAGGTGTCCGCCCCCGACAGCAATAAACGAAGCTCTTTCTTTCATTTCCTTTTCCAGTTTTGGAATCCAATTCACGTTTCTTTCGTCTAAAAGCGTGGTTTGAAGTGTTTTATCCTTGCTCATCTGCTTATTCATTTCGATATAAAGCGCGTCGGAATCCTGCGTTTTGTAGACTTCAACAAGTCTTTTAAAGTCGGCGAACGATTTGTTTGGGTCTAAAGCCATTTCATAGAGCTTTTTAGCTTGTTCTTCCATCGGAGTTTTATCCAGCGCGTCAAATTGCGATTGAGCTGTTTCCAGACCGATTATCAACTTCTTTTTTTCGGCGGCAATTTCCTTAAACGTCTTTTCATACGAAGACGGCGGATTACAACCGAGTGATTTCGAACTCACCATCAAAAAAGTTTGTAGCATAATCGGTCTTAATGTTTTCAGACTTTCGATTGGAACATTGATAACGCTTTTAGTCATCTCATCGACTTTGGCGTATTGTTCCGGCGACAGAAAATCCTTTATAGTTTTGCCGTTTGTAAAAAGTATGTTGGTCTCCATCATTTTCATCTCGCTTGGGTCATCCATATCGAGCTCCATTATCAATTGGTCGGTTTCGTCTATTGCGGCAGTTAGTTTTTCTTTGGGAAACATATCGTTTGGGCAAATAAAATGAATCGTCCCGAATATATACGAGGGTTTTTTGAGGTTTTTTCCGGTGATTTTGTAGAGCATTCCGTGCGCGTCGTCTCCCTTTTTAGCTTGTCCGTGCGCGAAGACAATAGGTATGCCCGACAACAATACTAATGATAAAATGACGGTAAAAAATTTTTTCAATTTCAGTCTCCTTTGTTTTTTGTTTGATAAAAGTTTCAAGGCTGAGTCAATATAATAGTAACCGAAGATACTGTTCTAAAACAAAATTATTCGCAAAGGAAACGATGAATTTCGACGAATCTCTGGCTTATCTGCTCGCCCTTGGCAATGAAGTTTCGGCGATGAAACTCGGACTTGAAAATATCGGAAAGCTGCTCTTCGCGCTGGGAAATCCCGAAAAAAACTTTCTCAAAGTTCAAATTGCTGGAACAAACGGCAAAGGCTCGACGTGCGCCTTTTTGGAAGCCATTTGCGTCAGCGCCAAAATAAAAACGGGTTTGACGACTTCGCCGCATCTGATTTCAATCACGGAAAGGGTAAAAATCGACGGTCAGGAAATAAGCGAAGAGGATTTTGCCCGCCACGCGACAAAAATCAGAGACATTTCAGAGAGTTTAGTTAGACAAAATGAACTGGAAACCGTTCCGACTTATTTTGAACAGGTAACGGCGATTGCTCTTTCGGCATTTGCCGAGGCGAAGGTCGAATTGGCAATTCTTGAAACCGGTTTAGGCGGGCGTTTTGACGCGACGACGGCGGCAAAAGCTGAAATTGTCGCAATCACGCCGATTGATTTTGACCATGAGCAAATTTTGGGAACCACGCTTACGGAAATAGCGTCTGAAAAAGCGGCGATTATTCGCAACGACACAAAAGTTTTAGTAACGGCACAAAAACCGGAAGTCGAAATTGTAATAAAAGGAAAATGCCGCGAAGTCGGAGTTGAACCGATTCGGTCGATTCCGAATGTAAAATTGATCGAGAATTTGGGCGGCGGTCTGCTTTGTTTGTCCTTTACAGCTAAACAAACAAATTACAAAGTTGATTTACGGATGCGCGGAAAACACCAATGGACGAATGCAGCTTTGGCAATTTACGCTGCCGAAACTCTGCGCGATTTCAATTTCAAAATTTCAAAAGAAAGCATTATAACCGGGTTGGAAACTGCTGAACATAAAGGCAGACTTGAATTTTGGTCAAATCCGCACGCTCCTCCGATTCTTTTCGACGGAGCGCACAACGCCGCTGGCGCAGAGGCTTTAAGAGAATATTTGGACGAATTTATACAGCAGCCGATTACGCTTGTTTTTGGAGCGATGCGCGACAAGGATTTATCTGAAATTGCCGCAGCGCTTTTTTCGAAAGCCAACAAAATAATTTTTACAAAACCCGACAATCCGCGTTCGATGGAAACGACAGATTTAATGAAGTTCCTACCCCCAAATTTTGCCAAAGCAAGTATTTATCGTACCGAAACCGTAGAAAAAGCGTTAGAAACCGCCAAAGAAATTTCCGCCGTCGATGATTTGATTTGCATAACTGGTTCGCTTTATCTGGTTGGAGAAGCTCAAAAACTTTTGATTGAAATGCCTTGAACGAAAAGCGTCTGCTTGAGTGTTTAGCCGTTTTCGGTTTTAATGGCTCTAACAACTTCGGACTTTGGATTTATCATTTGGAATTATGATGAAATTAGTATTAATTAGACACGGCGAAAGCATCTGGAATAATGAAAACCGGTTTACGGGCTGGAAAGATGTTGACCTTTCGGCAAAAGGACGCGAAGAAGCGAAAGCGGCAGGACAACTTCTTAAAGCCGAAGGTTTTACCTTTGACGAAGCATACACGTCAGTTCTCAAACGCGCCATTCGAACGCTGTGGATCATTCTGGACGAGATGGATTTAATGTGGATTCCGGAAACGAAATCGTGGCTTTTAAACGAGCGTCATTACGGCGGACTACAGGGTTTGAACAAAGCCGAAACCGCCGCCCAGCACGGTGAAGAAAAGGTTTTAATTTGGCGACGAAGCTATGATGTGTTGCCGACTCTTCTGGAAGAAACTGATGAACGCTGGCTTGGCAAAGACGCGCGTTACGCGGGGATCGACGCCGTAAAATTTCCAAAAGCCGAAGCCTTAAAACACACAGTCGAGCGCGTTGTTCCATTTTACGAATCGGAAATTGCGCCAAAGATAAAAGCGGGTAAACGCCTGATCATCGCAGCACACGGCAATTCACTACGCGCTCTGGTTAAATACCTTGACACAATTTCCGACGAAGACATTGTGCACCGCAACATTCCGACCGGCATTCCGCTCGTTTATGAACTTGGCGAAGATTTAAAGCCGACGAAAAGCTTTTATCTCGGCGACGCGGAAGCCATTGCGAAAGCTCAGGAAGCCATTGCCAAACAGGGAAAAGCCCAGTAAAGACAGTGGTAAACGGTAAGCGGTAAGTGGTAAGTTTTTGTTTTTACATTTATCATTTATCGTTTACCACTTACCACTAAAATAAATGTCCTGGCAAAAAATCATTTTTACAATTTTAATATTTGCTTGTCTCACGCCTTTTGTTTCGCCGCCGATCGCGCTTGTTTTGGGGTTGATTTTCGCTTTGGTAGTAGGTAATCCGTTTCCTGCGGAAACAAGCCGAGCTACCAAAATTCTTTTGCAAATTTCGGTTGTCTTGCTTGGTTTCGGAATGAATCTGGGTAAAGTCGTCGAAGCCGGAAAGAGCGGAATTCTGTTTGCGATTGCAACGATTTTCGGCACACTCGCTTTGGGTTATTTGTTTGGTAAGTTATTAAATGTTAACGAAAAAACATCCGCGCTGATTTCATCGGGAACAGCGATTTGCGGCGGCAGCGCGATTGCCGCGGTCGCTCCCGCAATTGAGGCTGACAATGATGAGATTTCCGTCTCTTTAGGCACGATTTTTATCTTAAATTCCGTCGCGCTTTTAACTTTCCCTTTAATCGGAAAATTTTTTAATTTAACCCAGAATCAGTTTGGCGTGTGGGCGGCGATTGCCATCCACGACACAAGCTCGGTGGTCGGCGCATCGCAAACGTATGGCGCAGAAGCCTTAGCGATTGCGACGACTGTAAAATTAGCCCGCGCCCTCTGGATCGCGCCCGTCGCGCTGCTTTTTTCGTTTCTCTATCGCGGTCAAGCCGCAAAGAAAGTCGTTTTTCCATACTTCATACTTTTCTTTCTTTTGGCGACAATTTACAGAACTTACGCGCCGACTTTTATTCTGCCCAGCGTTTATGACTCAATCGTTTTGCTTGCCAAACAAGGCTTAACCGTCACGCTTTTTTTAATCGGCTCAAGTTTGTCGTTTGCGACGCTGAAAAAAGTCGGCGTCAAACCGCTGATGCAGGGCGTTATTTTATGGATTTTAATTTCGATTGCTTCCCTTTGGGCGATTTTAAATTTATTATAGAAATTCAATGAATAATGAAATAAACAAGCCGCCCGCAAAAACCAAACGTGAAGTAAAAGGAGTCGTCGAACCGCACCTCGTTCGCATTATCTCGTTTGTAATTATTACGTTTTCGCTCGCCGCCTGCACGGTTTTATGCATTTTGGCGATTTGGCAATTTACCGAATCCGACGCCGTCTGGCGCGCCGTCGCAACTTTTATCGTCGTCAGCGTCGCCACCGGAATTTTCACTTTTGTTAACGAAAAGTTAGGTTAAATTTCAATAGGACAATTCAATTTATATGAAATCACAGATATACACAGATGGTTTTTTTGATAAAAATCAAATCGTGATTTTTTAGTTATTTCTTATCCGTGTTCATCTGTGTATATCTGTGGTTTCAAACTCTTGTAAATTAATTTTGCATAACAGATTAATTAACCGTCTGTGTCAACCAAATTTCAGTTTAAGATTGAAGAAACAGTCCGTAAAACTCGGCTCGATAATTTTTTGTGCGAGGAAATAACCGTCGTCAGCAAAATTTATCTGCGCAATCTGCTGAAAAAAGAAATTTGCACTGTTAACGGATTGGTAAAAAGCGGCGGATACCATTTGCAAAAAGGCGATCTGGTCGAGCTTGAAGTTGACGTATCGGTTGAAACCGCAATGAAACCTGAGCGCATTCCGCTTGAAATTGTTTTTGAAGACGAAGAAATAATTGTTGTCAATAAACCCGCCGGATTGCTCATTCATCCGACATCCGCTCAAAAAACCGGGACGCTTCTAAATGCGCTGGCTTATTATCTCAATCGGGAAAACGTCAATCTAAACGGCATATGTAAATTAGTTCGCCCGGGTTTGGTTCACCGGCTCGACCGTCTGACTTCTGGTTTGGTAGTCGCGGCAAAAACAGCGCGGGCGCTCAAAATCCTGTCAAATCATTTCGAGCGTCGGTTGGTTAAAAAAAAATATCTGGCGATAGTTGGCGGGATTTTGAAAAACGATGCGGGAACGATTGACGCTCCGATCGGTCGCCCGGAAGAGACGACGCACTGGAACGTGACGGCGGACGGTAAACCAGCGCTGACTCATTACAAAGTGCTGGAACGATTTTCCGATAAAACTCTTCTGGAACTTGAACCCGTTACCGGCAGAACCAATCAACTACGTATTCACTGCGCTCACTTGGGGCATCCGATTATCGGCGATTCAGCTTACCGAGGGCGTGAGTTCTCGCGGCTTTGTCTGCACGCCAAACAATTAAGTTTTTTTCACCCGGCAAACAATGTTTGGATGGAATTGCAAAGCGAAATTCCGGCTGAGATGAAAAACGATTATTTAGAAAACTGAAAACTCTTCAGGCTGGTTTAATAGAACTACAAATCAGCAACGCTTCATCTTTTCACACGGTAGATGCCGGTTGCCAATCTTTCCGCGAATCCTTCTTTGACCAACACGTGATTGGCTTTGCCCGCTTCTTTGCGCGTCAGACCGACCGCTCTGGCAAACTCGCCCAAAGCGTTCATTTCGCACATTTGCAAAAATGCGCGGGCGATTTCTTTGACGGCTTCTTCACGCGCAATTTTCCTCGACGACTTTGCCGGAAAACGCGCGTCGGAAAGTGTCCAGATATATGTAAATTTCGGTTGATATAAAACTTCACTCGGCACAACTTTCATTGAGCGCTGCAATTGGTCAAGGGCTTTGGTTAACTTTTGTCGATTTTCGATTTTCGCTTCGGCGCGTAAATCCGCCGTTCCCATTTCCCATTCTTTACGCAGAATTTTTAGAATTTGATTGGCTTCGACGGACAAATTTTCTTTTTCCAAATTTTTCGGAACGCCCCAGACCACATTAAAAAACGGAACAAGACGGGGCGCGACAAACATTGCGCGCCCCTTACAGAGTTTGCCGTAATAAACTCGTCCGCGCTGCATTACTTCATCCTTGAGCGTCCAGGCAAGACTCATCTCAAAATCCTTCTGGACGTTGCGAGGTGAATGCACGTCGCGTCTGCCGCAGACGGAAATATAAACGCTCGGCAGATTTGTCCGCGAATCAGTTAAAGCCAAACAAAACCCCAAGTCTTCGACTAATGTCTCAACTTCGGACGCGGTTTCAATCTTCAAAATCTCTTCGCGCCGCCATTTGCGGTCTCGAATTTGTTCGATTTCCTCAGGTAAAATAAATTTTGCGCTCAATGTAAAATCTCTCCGGAAAGATGCGATAAAAAGTTTTGCTATTGTATTCAAATTCGAAAAATATCGCACTTTTCTTCAAACTTTTATATTCGTTTGCGCATCTATACCGACAGTTTACAAAATAAAAGGTTAAGGAAAAATGAAAAGAACAAAAATAATTTTATTCGGCTTGATAATATTCTGTCTTGTTTCAACGAATACTTTTGCGCAAACTTCAAACATTGTAAAAAAAGATTTAAATCACGCGGAAATCGAACGGATTGTGAAAACCTTTACCGCCAATGAGAAAACTTTTCGTGAGGCGCTGACTGGTTATGTTTTTAATCGCAGCGCAAGCATTCATACGGTCGGGATGGGCGGACAAATCTCTGGCACATACCGGCGCGATTCTTTTTTGAATCTGTTGCCCGACGGCAGACGGATTGAAAAAATTCTTTACGCGCCGATTTCGACTTTAACTGAAATTACAATTTCGGCGGCTGACATCGATAATCTAAGCGGTTCTGACCAGTTTGCAATTGATCCGACTGTCGCTTCGCAATATAATTTTACTTTTGTCGGAATGGAAAAAATTGATGAACTCAATCTTTATGTTTTCGATGTCGTCCCGAAGATGGCGCTTGATCCAAAGAAAATTAAACAGCATTTCTTTGCAGGCAGAATTTGGGTGGACGACCGAGATTTGATGATTGTTAAATCGAAAGGCAAAGCTGTGCCTGAACAGAAAAACGAAAGATTTCCGGTAATCGAAACGTGGCGCGAAAATGTTGGCGGCAAATATTGGTTTCCCTCGTATGCAAGCGCTGATGACGAACTTGTTTTTGATGCCGGCAATGCCGTCAAAGTGAAGGTTCGGATCAAATACACAAATTATGCTGAAGGTAAGAGCGAAGTGAGAATTTTGGATGACGAGGAAGAAGAAAAACCGATGCCGAAGCCCAGCTCAACGCCGAAAAAACCCTAAAATGATGTAAAATTATAAATAATGATAGCGGGTAATAATGAGAAAAAATTCTTTATTATCCGTTATCCTTTTACCATATCCTTTATTTAACTCTACCGCGATTGCGCCGCGCACTTTTTTCAGCAAATCCGTTAAATCTTCTTCAGAATTTAAGCCTTTTGTTTCAATCACCGTCAGCAAAATCATCTCGCAGGTTGTCGGTGTTGACCGCGCCCCAACGCTCGAACGGATACGCTAACTCTCGATTGCTGCGCAATTTTGTATAAAGCATAATCGGCGGCATCAAAACCACTAAAAACACAGCAAGCACGAGCAACGAAAAAAATAGTATCCGCGCCCGATAAGGCTCGGCAGAGTTTTTGTGTTAAAATTTTCTTCAAATTTTATCTTTTCGTTATTGGCGTTTGCGCTCTCGATTAATTGCAAATTATGTCTAACCATAAATTTCCACGCGATTCGAACAGTTTTTCAAACAATTTATTTTCTGCCTTTCTGAGCTTCTGCGCATTGTTTTTGCTGACGGCATTTTCAATTTCGGCGCAACTCCCAAGCCCGAAGTCTGTCCTTGGTTTTCATCCGACCGATGACCGAACCATTGCTGATTGGCAGCAAATCACAAATTACTTTAATAAATTAGACGCGGCAAGCGACCGTATTTCAGTTAAAGAAATCGGCAAAACAACACTTGGCAAACCGATGATTGCTGCATTTATCAGCGCGCCTGAAAACATTAAAAAACTTGAAACCTATCGGCAGACGAGTCAAAAACTGGCTGACCCACGACGAATTAAAAGTCCGTCTGAACTTGAAAATTTAATCAAAAACGGCAAAACAATCGTTTCGATTTCATGTTCGATTCATTCGACCGAAATCGTCGCTTCGCAGATGTCGATGAATCTGGCGTATGAGCTTGCGACTGCCAATGATGATGAGACAAAGGAAATTCTGGATAATACGATTCTGCTGCTCATTCCTTCGTCAAACCCGGATGGCATCAATATTGTCGCCAATTGGTATCGGAAAAACCTTGGTACAAAATCCGAAAGCACGTCGCCGCCTGAACTTTACCATCACTACGCGGGACACGATAATAACCGCGATTGGTTTATGCTGAATTTGCGCGAAACACAGAATATTACAAAGCTTTATTGGCAGGAATGGTTTCCGCAAGTTGTCTATGACGTGCATCAGATGGGACAAAACGGCGCGCGATTTGTCATTCCGCCGTTTTTTGATCCGCCAAATCCGCGCATTCCGCCGCTTATCCTGCGCGAAGTCGGACTTATCGGCTACAAAATGGCGGCGGATTTACAATCGGCAAATATTTCGGGCGACGCGACTAATACGACGTTTGACACTTGGTGGCACGGCGGTTTTCGTTCAGCGCCGTATTACCACAACTCGATCGGGATTTTGTCGGAAGCGGCGAGCGCGAATTTGATGTCGCCCGTTGAAATTACCCGCGAAAAACTTGTTAGAAATGGACGTTCACGCGGATTAAATTCTCCGCTCGAAACCGCGACGAATCATCCGGACACGTGGGAAGGCGGACTGTGGCGACCGAAAGATATTGCTCAACTTGAAATGACGGCGAGCCGCGCTCTGCTTCAACTAGCAGCAAAGTTTCGCCCGCGTTACCTGCGAAATTTCTACGAAATCGGAAAAGCAAATTTAGAGTCACAAAAAGATGAACCAAAAGCCTTTATCGTTTCTGCCGGACAGCCGGACGCCGAAACGGTGGCGCGTTTTCTGGAGATTTTAATGTGGCAGGGAATGGAAGTTCACCAAATGACGCGTGAGCTGGAAATTGTGCCGAACCAGAATAAACCGAACGATTTCGGTGAAATTCCTCTGGGAAGTTTTTTGATTTTTACCAATCAGCCGCAGAAAAATAATGTTTTGAGTTTGTTTGAACGACAGATTTATCCGCAGCGCCTGAACGCCAATGGCGACGCCGAAGTTCCATACGACGTTGCTGGTTGGACTCTGCCGCTCCAGATGGGTGTTGAAGCTGCGGCGGCGTGGCAAATCAAAGATTTGCCGCAACACCAAAATAGTTTACGCAAAATAGAAAATATTAATCAAGCCAGGAAAATTCTTAATCTCAAAGCAAACTCCGGAAGTTTCGCGGCAATGCCCAGTCCGCTTAAGTCAAAACCAAAAATCGGACTCTACAAAGGTTTTACAAGTTCGATGGATGAAGGTTGGACGCGGCTCGTGCTTGACAATCACCAGATATCTTTTCAATCAGTAACCGACGCGGATTTCCGCAATAAAAAACTTGATTTTGATGCAATAATTTTGCCGTCCCAATCCGAAAGAGAAATTGTTGAAGGCTTGCGGGCGGAAAATTATCCGGTGGAATTCGCCGGCGGAATAACCGAGCAGGGTGTTGAGAATTTAAAGAATTTTGTTGAGAAAGGCGGGAAATTAATTTGCTTTGACGATTCGTGCGAACTCGTTATCAAACGGTTTAACTTGCCTGTCAAAAATGTTTTGAACGGATTGAAGCGTTCGGAATTTTATAATCCGGGTTCAGTCGTGCAGTTAAAAGTTGACACCAAAAACGCGATTGCAAAAAATTTGGGAGAAAACACGGCGGCTTATTTTATCAATAGTTCGGCGTATGAAATTACGGATTCGAATAAAGTTAAATCAGTTGCCAAATATGCGAAAAAAGATGTTTTGCTGTCGGGCTGGATTTTAGGCGAAAAATATATGAATGATAAAACAGCAATTGCCGAAACAGATTACGGTCGGGGGAAAATCATACTCTTTGCTTTTCGTCCACAACATCGCGGGCAAACTTTTGCGACGTTTCCGTTTATCTTTAACGCGCTCGAGAAATGAAAAATTGTAAAATGGTTTTATGAAAGCAGAAACGCAGTGTATAAAAAATAATCTTGGTTTGGTATGTATCACAACTTCTGATGCTGTTCGCTATAAAACCGTGACGCGCAAACGGCTTTTGTCGTTTGATGAAGTGACACAAATTGAAATGCTGCGGGCTCTTTATACCGAAAATGTGGCGCGGGTTGAAAAGGCAGTCGAATTTTGTGTTGCGAACGAGATAAGTTTGTATCGCCTGACTTCGGGGCTTTTTCCGTTTTCAGATGAAGAAATTGGAGCAAATATTTTGACGGAATTCGCTGAACCATTAGCCGAGACAGGAAAAAAAGCATTGGAGAACGGCTTGCGAATTGTCATGCACCCCGACCAATTTGTTGTTTTAAGTTCCGACTCTGAAGATGTTATCAAAAACAGCGTCAAAATCCTCAAAATGCACGCCGCGACTTTAGATTTGCTCGGGCAGCCTCGTTCCGAATGGGCGACGATGAATATTCACGGCGGAAAAGGTGACCGAATTGATAAACTTGTCGATTCGATTGAAAAACTGCCGGAAGAAATTCGTACTCGCGTTGCATTTGAAAACGACGAATACTCTTATTCTTCCAACCAAATTTTAGAAGTTTGCAGACGCGCTCAGGTTCCGATGGTTTTCGACGCGCATCATCACATTTGCCGCGAAAAGTTAGACGATTACAATAACAAGAGTGTCGAAGACGCATTCTGGGCGGCGCGCGCGACGTGGAAAAATCCGGAAAATCAACTTGTCCATATTTCCAACGGGCGCGAACATTTTCAAGATCGCGCGCACCATGATTTAGTTTTTGAGATGCCGGACGTTTTTCGTTTCGCGTCCTGGATTGAAGTTGAAGCTAAACACAAGGAACTAGCAATTAACAAAATAAAAAACGAATGGCTATTTAACGGTCAAGAGCGACAATAAATAGCCATCGGCACAAAGAATTTGTTCAAAATTTACCAGTAATCATCTAAAATTAACGAATATGAACCAACAGACAATCAAAGATATTTACGCGGCTAACAATAAAATCCGCGAGAACACCAAACAAATTATCGCCGGTTTAAGCAATGAGCAGACTGCTTTTTTGCCTGAAGGTGAAAAGTGGACAATCGCGCATATTGTTGAACACGTGGCGATTGTGCAGGACGGTATGTCAAAAATCTCCGCCAAGCTTTTGAAGAAAGCGCAGAGCGCCGGGAAAGTGTCAGACGGCGCGGCGCGATTGTCGAAAAACTTTATGCAGAAAGCCGCCGCCGCCCGCGACTTGAAATTAGAAGCGCCGGAACAAGTGCATCCGACGGGCAACCAGACAATTACGGAATCGCTGAAGAAAATGGACGAAACACAGCGCGAAATGGAAAAAATGCAACCGCTTTTTGAATCAGTTGAATGTTCTGACTTCAAATTTCCGCATCCGTTTATGGGCGATTTAACCGCTCACGAATGGCTCGCCCTCGTTGGCGGACACGAGGCGCGTCATCTTCGGCAAATCGAAAATATACTTGGAAAAAGTTGAGTTTCAAACGTCCGGAAAGAAAAAAAGGCTTCATTGCGGAGGAAATGCAATCGAAGCCAAATTTAAGGAAAGACTTTTGAAGTTATAATTATTGCGTAAAAATTTTCAAAAGTGCTGGCTTAAATAAATGAACATTAACAATTTATATACACGCGCAAATTTTGTATTTGTTGCATTTTGATAAAAGAAAATTTTCCGGTACGATTTTGCTAGACGATTTGCATAATTTCCGCCAGCGATTTTCGTTTTATGTCAGGGACTGTCGCGCCCTCTGCCGGATAACCGACGGGAATTAATACAAATGGAACTTCATTTTTCGGACGCTGCAGAATTTCCTGCAAAAATTTCATTGGCGAAGGCGTATGTGTCAGCGTCGCTAAACCAGCGTTGTGCAAAGCTGCGAGCAGCATTCCGACCGCGATGCCGACCGATTCCTGCGAATAGTAAGTCGGTTCGGTTTCGCCATTTTCCGTCACCGAGTTAATGCGAAAAACGACGATTAAAAATGGCGCGATTTCCAGAAACGGCTTGTGCTCATCAGTTCCGAATTGTGCCAGCCGCCGAAGCCATTTCTCCGACATTCGCCCGTTGTAACTTTCAAATTCTTCTTTTTCGGCGGCAGCTCGAATTTGTTTTTTTATTTCATCATCACGTACCACGACAAACCGCCAAGGCTGCATATTCGCGCCTGAAGGCGCAGTTCCGGCAGTCAAAATCGCCTTTTCAATAATTTCAAATGGAACTTTCCGGTCGGAAAAATCGCGCACGGTTCGCCGCCCGTTCAAGTTCGCATAAAACTCTTCAGCGCGTTTGATTTGTTCAAAATGGCTTCCAACTTGTTGAAATCTAAGCGGAACAAATTTTGGTTCTGAAAAATTCTTTTTCACTTTGAAATTTAATTACGTATTGGTTTCAAACTCCGCGACTACCGGCGTGTGATCCGACGGGCGTTCCCACCCGCGCGGAGTTTTATCAATCCAGCAATTAACGCAGTGATCAGCCAATTTTTTGGAAGTCCAGATGTGATCAATCCGCAAACCCTGATTCTTAAAAAACGCGCCTTCGCGGTAATTCCACCACGAGAACGCTCGCTCGTCGCCGTTTGTTTTTCGAAAAGTGTCAGTAAAGCCCCATTTTTTGACATAATCGAGCGCGGCGCGTTCGGGCTTTGAAAAATGCAGTTTTCCTTCCCAAAACGCGGCGTTCCAAACGTCCCTTTCATCGGGTGCGACGTTAAAATCGCCGCATAACAAAACGTCTGAATTGGTATTGCAGTCAGCATCGAAAAATTTTCGCAGACGCTGCAGCCAATCGAGTTTAAACGTGAATTTGTCGGTCCAGAGTTCCGTGCCGTTCGGAATGTATGTGTTGACAATGCGTATATTTTCAATGGTCGCGGCAAGCAGGCGTTTCGGCGCTTCCGTGCTGTCGTCCGGGAAATTATACTGTACATCCTTTATTTCGCAACGCGACAAAATTGCCACCCCGTTATAAGATTTTTCTCCCATAAAGGCGGCGTGAAAACCGGCGTTATTAATTGCTTCGAGCGGAAACTTTTCGTCAACGCATTTTGTTTCCTGTAAACACAGAACATCAGTTTTTGTCGTTTCAAGCCACTCCAAAACCTGCTCCAGACGGATAGCGATTGAGTTTACATTCCAGGTTGCAATTTTCATAATTTAAAGAATTTTCCTGCAAAGGAGCAAAGAGCGCGAAGAAATACAAATTTTTATTCAATTCTTTTGATGTTCTTTGCAGCTTTGCGGGAATTAGAGCTTGATGAATTTCTTTCCCAAAATATTCCCTCAGAAAATCCTTGAATTGTTTTGTCGTCTTCGGCTAAACCGAGTCGCTTTTCTGCCAGAAGGCAATAATTCTCGTCTCGTTCGATGGTGACAAAATCACGATTTAACTTTTTTGCGACTACTGCGGTCGTTCCCGAACCGCTGAACGGATCGAAAATTAAATCATTTTCGTTTGAACTTGCCAGAACTATTTTTGCCAAAAGTTTTTCCGGTTTTTGTGTCGGATGCGCGGTGTTTTCCGGCATCGACCAAAACGGCACGGTCAAATCCGTCCATAGATTTGACGCGGCGGTGAGGCGGAAATTTCCCGCATCCGATTTTTCCCAGTCCTTCGCCTTGCCGTTTTCCGTGTAGGGCGCCAGAACCCGGCGCTTGAGCCGCACATTTTCCGCGTTAAAAACATATTCATCAGAGACTGTAAAAAACCAGATGTCTTCGGATGCGTTTTTCCAGTTGGCGCTCGCGCCGCGCCCTTTCTCGCGCTCCCACGTAATTCGGTTGCGAAGCGTGAAATATTTTGCGCCGACGCGTTGAATTGCCGAAGACGAACGCCAATCACCGCAAATATAAATCGAAGCTTTAGTTTTCAAAAGTCGAACTGTTTCCTTCAGCCAACTATCAAGCCAAGTTTCGTAATCTTCAGCGGAAATTTGCCGAAATGAGTTTTCCCCGAAGTTTTTTGTCAAATTATAAGGCGGGTCGGCGATCATTAAGTCAAATTTGTTTTCGGGCAGACGGTTCAAAATCTGGAAGGCATCAGCGCAGATAATTTTATTGCGGCAATCCAACAAATCATCCTTTAAATAAAGCAGCCGCTTTCGGTAAATCTCAATTTCCTGCACGGATAACTCGATTGTCCGATTGCGGGGGGCGCGTATCTTCTCATTTTTAGCAATCATTTCTTATTCGAGTCGTCACTGCCTGCAAGCCGCCAAAAATTAAACGGCAAGCAGAATACCTGCAAGCAAAGCGGCTCGTTTTGGAATGTCGTCAATAAAAATAAATTCTTCCATCGTATGCGCGCCGTCGCCAGCGATACCTAAACCGTCGAGTACCGGGACGCCGAGCGCGCCGACAAAATTTCCGTCCGACGCGCCGCCAACCTGCGTTTCGCCTAATTCAAAATTAAGCTGCGAAGCAACTTGTCTGGCTTTTTCGTAAAGATTGACCACCGCGGTAGTGCGTTCCATCGGCGGACGATTGATCGCGCCCGAAATTTCAATTGAAACTCGCCGGTCTAAATTTTTCAGGCTTTTAATTTCTTTTTCGATTCGGATTGCTTCCCGCATTGAGGTAAAACGCACGTCGATTGAGCATTCAGCTTGTTCGGGAATCACGTTTGAAGCCGTCCCGCCGTTTATTTGGCAGATATTGACGGTTGTGCCATTTTCCGAATTGTTGAGCGTATGAAGTTGTTCGATTTGGCGAGCGATTTCCAAAATTGCCGACGCGCCTTTTCCGGTTCGAGTCCGGCGTGCGCCGGGACGCCGTGCACTCGTAAAGTGTAGCCCGCAGTTCCTTTGCGTCCGGTTTTAACTTTGCCGCCCGCTGAAGGTTCGCACACCAGGCAGAGTTCCGCTTCTCGCGCTTCCGCTTCAACCAGCGCCCGCCCCGTGGGTGAACCAATTTCTTCATCGCACGAAAGTAGAATTGTAATGGGGCGCGGTGGCTGTAGTTTTAGTTCGGCAAATGCTCTTAAAACTTCCAAAATCAAAACACAGTTGGCTTTCATATCAAAAATACCGCTGCCGTAAAACTTTTCGGCTTCAATGCGCGTCGGATTTTTTTCTTTTGTGCCGAGCGGATGAACCGTGTCGATGTGTCCGAGTAGCAAAGTTGGTTTTTTGCTTGACGGAAATGCGCGAACAAGAAAATGTTCGCCTAAATTTTCGGCGGCAATTCTTTCGACTTCAAAATCAAATGAAATCTCGCGTGTTTTCGCCTCAAACCAATCAACTACCGCCGCATTTCCGGCGGTATCGTATGAAGGCGATTCAATTTCAACAATTTGTCGAATCGAGTCTAAAATGCTCGTCTGTTTTGCTTGGAAATAGTCGAGAAGCATTTTCATAAGCTGGCTAATTGAGGAAAAAAGAATGCGGACGAGAAGAATCGAACTTCCACGAGATTGCTCCCACAGGCTTCTGAGACCTGCGCGTCTACCAGTTCCGCCACGTCCGCGTAAAAGAGGCAATGCAAATGATACGAATTTAATCAGTAAAGTTCAAGAACGCGCTTTAAATTTGCTATTATTTAAATTTATGCAGGAAATTTTGCGCGGGAATCTGGAACATGTAAAAAAAAGAATCGCGCGGGCGGCGCAGGGAAGCGAGCGGAACATCGATGACATAACGCTGATCGCGGTCAGCAAAACTCATCCGGCAGATGTTTTGCGCGAAGCTGTCGGTGCCGGCGCAAATGTTTTCGGCGAAAATAAAGTTCAGGAAGCCGAAGAAAAAATTGTTGAACTTGGTGTCGAATCCGGTAACGAAAATCTGAAATGGCACCTAATAGGCAACTTGCAATCGAACAAAGCCAGAAAAGCGGTCAAACTTTTTGATGTCATTCACACGCTCGATTCCCACGAACTTGCGGTGCGCCTTGAACGTATTTGTAACGAGGAAGGTAAAAAAAGTTTAGAAGTTCTGGCACAGGTTGATTTGGCAAATGAAGCGACAAAAAAAGGAATTAGCGAAAAAGATTTGCCTCAGCTCGTCGATTTTTTGAAGACTTGTGAACATTTGAAATTTAACGGTTTGATGATTATTCCGCCGTTTTTTAAAGATTTTGAAAAGGCGCGCCCCTTTTTCAAGCGTTTGCGCGAAATCCGCGATGAACTTTTGCGGCAAAACGCTTTTGAAAATAATCGAGGAGAACTTTCGATGGGAATGAGCCACGATTTTGAAATTGCGATCGAAGAAGGCGCAACGCTCGTGCGAGTCGGCACGGCAATATTTGGAACTCGACAGTCCAAAGTCTAAAGCCCAAAGTTCAAAAACGGCTTTAGATACTTGACTTTAGACTTTAAAATTTGGATTTTGGACTTAAGAAATTATGCTTTTACAAATTTATCCCTTTATTCAACAAATTGTTGTCATCGCGCTGCTGATATTTGTCGCGGCGCTCGTTGTGCGGCTTATTTTTAATTTTTCTGACCCGAATCCGTTCGGCAAAGTCGGCAGATTTTCTTCTGCATTAAAAAAACTCACTGACCGCTTTGTTTATCCGGCGGCGACGCTTCTGGCGCGTTTTCGCGTCAACACACGTTATGCGCCGCTCGTGACAATTTTTATGGCGGCGGTACTGGCTTATTTTTCACTGCAAATTATCCACAATACATTTTTTGTCGTGGACGGTTTAACGGAGAGCGCCCGTACCGGAAACGTCAGAGCGTTAATCGGTTTTCTGCTTTACGGAGCGATCAGCCTGTTTATTTTGTTTATTTTTATACGCTTCGTTTCGACGTGGTTCGTATTTACGCGCAGTACGTTTCTCGGATTTGTGCGGCGCGTCACCGATCCGGTTTTACTGCCCGTCCAGCGCCTGATTCCGCCAATCGGGATGTTTGATATTTCGGCGATGCTGATTTTGCTCGCGCTCGGATTTCTCAAAAATATTGTGTTGCAAACTTTTGTTTATTAAGACAACATTAACCGCCGATGAACGCGGATTAAATCTGATGTGAACCAGAAATCAATTAATTGTAACCGTTGAAGTAAATCTGTGTTTGCCTACATTCATCCGTAGTTAATTTTATAAGATTTAAGAGATGAAATTCATCGAAAAGGACGGGAGTTTGATTTTCAATGTTCGTGTCGTGCCGCGGGCTTCAAAAAGCGAAATTGTTGGCGAACACGATGGCGCGTTAAAGGTAAGAATCGCTTTGCCGCCGGTTGACGGAGCGGCAAACGCTGAATTAATCAAAGTTTTGGCAAAACAATTCGGGGTGTCGAAAAGCGCGGTCGAGATTCAAAGCGGTCAGACCGCGAAAACTAAACAAATAAAAATATTTGGCGGGAGTTCTAAAAAACTCCTGAATTTATTAAGCTTTTAATTTAATAGGCGCGAATGAAATAAACGTCGCGGCATTAGAAAAAATTCTAAGGAAATGCGTTTGCGAATAAAATTTTCGGCGTGATATATTTTCTCTTTCGTCTAAATCCACAAAAACAGGGAAATTACAAAAATGTCCGGACATTCCAAGTGGCACACAATTAAACACAAAAAAGGCGCGCTAGATGCCAAGCGCGGTAAGGTTTTTACTAAATTGATTAAAGAAATTACGGTCGCGGCGCGAACGGGCGGAACCGGCGATATTGAATCAAACGCGCGGTTGCGCAAAGCCGTGACTGACGCCAAAGCCGCGAATATGCCGAACGACACGATTGATCGCGCGGTCAAGCGCGGGACGGGCGAGCTTGAAGGCGTCAACTACGAAGAAATAACTTATGAAGGCTATGGCATCGGCGGCGTCGCTGTTTTGATCGAAACGATGACCGACAATCGCAATCGAACAGTTGCCGAACTGCGCCATCTTTTTTCAAAAAACGGCGGCAATCTCGGCGAATCAGGCTCGGTCGCGTGGATGTTCGACAAGAAAGGCTTAGTCGTCGTTGACAAAGAAGCGAAATCCGAAGACGAACTTTTTGAAATTGCCATCGAAGCAGGCGCGGACGATGTACAGAATGACAGCGACGTTTTTGAAATTCTGACTGCGCCGGAAAATTTTGATGCCGTCAACGATGCAATAAAAGCCGCCGGAGT
>JACCRD010000252.1 GCA_013813755.1 Acidobacteriota bacterium
GGCGGAAAATACACTGATGACACGGCGAATTACCGCGTCTGGCACAACACGGACGCAACGATCGGACAGCCCGGTAAATATCTGATCGACACACAGGGAAAGCCCGTCTATTTCGTTGACCCGACAATCAACGGCGTCTTAACAAAGGATGATGAAGGCAACGATCTCGAACGCTTTGAAGCCCCGAAAGCGACTTTGATGAGCTATATCATCAAAGGAATTTTGAATCAGGAACTGCCCTGGGGATTGGTTTTAATCGGGGCGATGATTGCGATAATGCTGGAATTGACCGGCGCGCCCGCGCTCGCTTTCGCCGTCGGTTTGTACTTACCGCTTTCTACATCCGCGCCGATTTTTGTCGGCGGTCTTGTCCGTTATGCGGTTGATATTTATTTGAAACGAAAACTCGCGCATAAAGATTTGACCGAAGAACAAATCGTCGCTGAAACCGACAAATCAAACGGCGTTCTGATGGCTTCTGGCTACATCGCGGGCGGCGCGATTGCGGGAATTTTGATTGCTTTGTTTAGTCTTGATAATGGCTATTTGAAATATCTCAAAGATTTTAAAGAGAGTTTTGCGAAGTGGGCGGAAACTAATAACCCATTTTTTGCGGGCGCAAACTCCGACTGGCTCGGGATGATTCCGTTTTGGATTCTGGCGCTCGTTCTCTATTGTGTCGGTCGTGAATTACTTTTGAGCGGAAAACGTACAGATTAAAAAACAAAAGTTACGCAAAATCAGCTCAAAGTTTCGATTATTGTTGCCCGGCGCGTAAATTTTTTTTGGCGCGCTGGGCAACATTTTTTTCTGGTAAAGCTGTTTTGTTAAACAATGTGTTTATCGGTTTTTAGAGAAAGTATCTAAAGTTTAACCTGAACGATTCTACAGGTATAGACACGGTTAAAAGACTGTTACAAGAAGTAAATTCTTCAAAATTGCTTTGAACTTTAACAGAAAAAAGGGTATAAGGTGTATTAACCTGAAATAGTTCGTTAACCCCGACCTAAATATTTTAGATAAAATAACAAAAATATGTTTTTAAGAAAATTGATTTCGAAGTTTGATAAATCAATCACCGAACGTAATATTGCTCAACGACATAAATATGAAGTGCCAATCACGGTGTCGTTTGAGCCTGTGAGAAAAACACGCGGATTAAATTTACCCGTCCAAAAACCCCTTATTCGCGGCGAAACTAAAGACTTAAGTAAGACAGGAATTGCTTTTATTGTCTCTTCAATTCGCTTCAACGAAGATTATCTCGTTGGCGACGGTCGCTGCCTTGATGTCGAACTCAAACTGCCAAACGGAAAAGTGGAAATGCAAATCGTCGGGCAGCGATACGAGCAGTTTGGCGATAAATATAATTCGGCAATAAAATTTCTGATCGGCGCCAAAATAGTACAGATGTCCGAAGCTGACAAGGAATTGTACGAAGAATTTCTACGCATCGGCAGTACAGTTCAGAAAAATTCTGCCAGTCTGGAGTTTGGTACCGATCGAAGCTGAAACTTTAAATAATTTCGTAAA
This sequence comes from Acidobacteriota bacterium, assembly GCA_013813755.1. Taxonomy (GTDB): domain Bacteria; phylum Acidobacteriota; class Blastocatellia; order Pyrinomonadales; family Pyrinomonadaceae. The sequence continues at coordinate 1,534 of JACCRD010000252.1, forward strand.
GAATTTGGAAGCGTGAAGGAAATAAAAAACCTTCGCGCTTTTTGTTTTTTACTAATTTTGTGTGGTTTAATTTTCTATAATGAAAGACAAAGTAAAAATCGGAATTATTGGAACAGGTTTCGCGCGTCGCGTGCAGATTCCCGCATTTTTAGCCTGCGCCGATGCGGAAGTTGTTTCAATTGCCAGCGGCAGCCGTTCAAACGCTGAAAAGACGGCGCGTGAATTTAATGTCGCACATTTTACGGACGATTGGCGCGAAACAATCGACCACGCAGAGGTTGATTTAATTTGCATCACCACGCCGCCGATTTTTCATCGGGAAATGACCGTTTATGCGCTTGAACGCGATAAACACGTTTTGTGCGAGAAACCGATGGCGATGAACGTCTCTGAAGCCGTTGAAATGACTGAAAAAGCCGCCGCAAAAAATGTTCTGGCACTCATCGACCACGAACTTCGTTTTCAATCAGGCAGACAAAAAGCGCGTAAAATGCTGCAAAACGGCGACATCGGCGAAATCATTCACGCCAAATACAACTTTCGCAACGCCTCGCGCAGCGACGTTAATTCAGCCTGGAATTGGTGGTCGGATAAAGAGCAGGGCGGCGGCGCGCTCGGCGCAATCACATCGCACATCATTGATTCATTCAGGTGGTTTTTAAGCGCGGAAATTTCGAGCGTTTTTTGTCAACTGCAAACTCACGTTAAAGAGCGGCGCGATGAAAATCTGAACAAGATGCGCGAGGTCACCAGCGATGACGAATCAAATTTAATCGTCCGCTTTACGGGTGGCGATTTAGTCAAAGACGCGACCGGCATCATCTCCGTTTCGATGGTCGAATATCCGAATTACCACAATTTGATCGAATTTTTCGGCACCAAAGGCGCGCTGCGAGTTGGCTACAAAGGCGAAATTTTTCTCGCCAAACAAAATGAATCGGATTATACGGAAATCGAAACCGAAATCGGCGCTGCTCTGAGTGACATTTTCGATTCGGGTTTTCCAAGCGGATTTACGGCTTTCGCGCCGAAAATAATTGAGGCAATAAAAACGGGCAAAACAGAAATCGAACACGCCGCAACCTTTGCCGACGGCTTAAAAGTGCAGGAAGTTTTAGACGCGGCTCGTCAATCCGATAAAACCGGCGCAGCTGTAAATCTATAAAATAATCAATCGGCTCAAATCAAAATTTATTTTAATCAAGGGAAGGAGAATTTATGTTGAAAAGTGATGAAGGAAAAACCGTTTCGTATTGGGAAGCGAGCGAAGATTTGTGG
>JACCRD010000018.1 GCA_013813755.1 Acidobacteriota bacterium
ACGCAACTCTTTTCGAAAAATACCAAAATAGCCTAAACATCCTTTCAAGATAAGAAGTTTTTTTCTGAGGATCAGAAAAAAGATTTGTGTATCGTTATCTGAACAGAAAATTTTTAGTTTATTAAGTTTTTTTTTATCTTTATTTTTTGAAAAATAAACATAATAAAAAAACTTAAATTCAGGCAATATTATCCCTACATTTAATCAGACTTTAACAGCGATAGTGGCTTCAATAGTAACTTCTAAATTTATCAGCAAACAAATCATCAAAAAAACAATAAATACCTGCAATGAGCATATGAAAAATCAATTCAATAATTCCGGAAAATTTAACTTTTTATTTTTAGCTTTTTTTACGTTTATGGCGACTGTTTCTGTGCTTGGGCAGAACACTCTGAACAAAGATTTAAGCGCTTCTTTTAATAGATATAACCTTTTGAAATTTGATAAAAAAGTTATTCTCGACAAAGCAAAATCCGAACAGTTAATTGAATTTCAAGCGTATGGGCGTGAATTTGAGTTTATTTTAACTCCAAACGACTTAAGAGCAGCTAATTACAGAGCAGTTGAAACCACAAGTTCGGGCGAACGCGAAATGGGGCGAGCCGAAATTACGACTTACAAGGGAAAATTATTAAATGATCCGGATTCTGAAGTCCGTTTTACGGTAACTGAGGAAAATATAGAAGGTTTTATTTACACCGGCGGCAGTAAATTTTTTATCACCGAGGCAAAAAACTTTTCAAAACGCGCCCGGCAGAATGATGTAATCGTCTATAGCGACGGAGATTTAGTAAAAACTTTTGATTTGTCTGACGATGTTGGAAGTCAGGGTCAGGAGTTTGAAAGTAAAAAAGCCGGAAGCAAAGATATTGAAGGAAAAATAGATTTTGGTCTTGGTATTATTAAGCGTTATTTATACGGCGCGGAAAGCTCGGCTGAGACGAGCACGGCGACCGCTGACCTGAGAGTAATTGAAATAGCTACCGAAGCCGATTCTCAATGGGTCACGCAGTCCGGCGGCGCTTCGGCGGCGAACAACGAAATATTAGGTATTTTGAATCTTGTTGACGGTATTTACAAACGAGATTTAAACTTAACTGTGACGGTAACATTTCAACACGCCTGGTCAACTTCTGATCCATTTTCGTTAAATTCGCTGTCAGATTTGTTGAGTACATTTCAAAGTTACTGGAATACAAACTACCCGCACACTCAGTATCCTCGAGATTCCGCACATCTTTTTACAGGTAAAACGGGTAACGCCGGACTTTCTAACGGGAATTTTATTTGTCGTCATACGCCTTTCGCTTACTCACTGACTGCCCGAAGCGGCGGCATCACTCATCTCATTACTGCTCACGAAATAGGACACGATTTAGGCGCTTCACACGTTGACAATTCCGGAACCTGTGCCAATTCAATTATGAATCCGGTTGGGTCCCATCTTTCGACCAATTTTTGCGCTGCATCAAAAAACCAAATTCAGAATTATGTATCTACCTATGGCAGCTGTCTGACGACGGTTGGAGGAACGACACCAACCCCCTCGCCTATTCCGGTAGGAAGTTACACATTAGTTGCCAGCCCGAGCGCCATTGCTGCCGGCGGTGAAGTTACGGTTAATTGGACAGCGCCAACCGGTTCATCAACGCTCGACTGGATAGGACTTTTCAGAGTAGGCACATCAAATTCCGAATATCTTGGGTATATCGGCACATCCGGGGCAACTTCCGGCAACTTTACGGGTACTTTAACTGAACCGGGTCAATTTGAGTTTCGCTATTTATTAAATGACGGCTTCAAGAGCGTTGCTGTCAGCAATACCGTAACAGTTCAAACTACCACAAATCCAACTCCGACCCCGAATATCACACCGACCCCTGTGCCGACACCAACTCCAACACCGGTTGCAACTCCGACGCCGACAACCGGCACGGCGAGCGTCAGTGCCAGTTCTTCGACGGTGAACGCGGGCGGTTCGTTAAATGTCAGTTTCAGCGGAGTCAGTTCTCCGAGCACCACCGACTGGATTGGTGTCTATAACGTTGGCGCCGATGCTTCCAGTTATTTATCGTATGTCTATACGAGCAGCGGAAATCAAAGTTATGGTTCAACCGCTTTGAGTTCGGGAACGGTGTCAGTAACATTTCCGACGACGGCGGGAACGTATGAATTGCGACTGAACCGAAATAACGGATTCACGACCATCGCGACTTCTTCAACGATAACGGTTACTACTTCAACAACAGCGACACCGACGCCAACAACGGGTGCGGCTAGTGTGAGTGCCAGTTCCTCAACTGTTACTGCCGGC
>JACCRD010000020.1 GCA_013813755.1 Acidobacteriota bacterium
ACGAATTACGAAGACGGCGAAGAAAGATATTTGAAGGTTTTAGAACTCGCAAAGGAATACGGCGCGGCAGTTGTCGTCGGCACGATTGACGAAGAAGGAATGGCGCGGACGGCGGAAGGAAAATTAAAAATCGCGCACCGAGCTTATAAACAAGCCGTCGAATTCGGTTTTGAAGGACACGATATTTTCTTTGACCCGCTTGCGCTGCCAATTTCAACCGGAATCGAAGAAGACAGAAGAAACGCCGCCGAAACAATTGAATCAATCAAACAAATTAACCGAGAAATGCCGGAAGCGAATATAATTCTCGGCGTGTCGAATGTTTCTTTCGGTTTAAATCCGGCGGCGCGTGTGGTTTTGAATTCTATTTTTCTGCACGAATGCGTCGAAGCAGGAATGAATTCGGCAATTGTCAACGCTTCAAAAATCTTACCTTTAAATCGTTTTAACGAACACGAGATAGAAGTCGCTTCGGATTTGATTTATGACCGGCGAAAATTTGAAGGCGATGTTTGCACTTACGACCCGCTCGGCGAATTTACGACGATGTTTCAAGGCAAAACGGCGCAGTCAATGAAAGTTGACGTTTCCAATTTGTCAACGGAAGAAAAGCTCAAACATCACATTATTGACGGTGAAAAGATTGGTTTGGAAGATAATCTGAAATTAGCTTTGGAAAAATATCCAGCACTTGATATTGTGAACAACATTTTGCTTGACGGAATGAAAGTCGTCGGCGATTTATTCGGCTCGGGGCAAATGCAGCTGCCGTTTGTGTTGCAGTCAGCCGAAGTAATGAAAACGGCGGTCAAATTTCTCGAACCGTTTATGGATAAGGTCGAAGGCGAATCGAACAAAGGCGTGATGGTTCTAGCGACTGTTAAAGGCGATGTTCACGACATCGGCAAAAATTTAGTTGATATTATTTTGACAAATAATGGTTATAAAGTTGTGAATTTAGGAATTAAACAGCCGGTTGACGATATTTTGAAAGCCTTTGAAGAAACAAAATGCGACGCGATTGGAATGAGTGGTCTGCTGGTCAAATCAACGCTCGTGATGCGCGATAATCTCGAAATTATGAACGAACGCGGCATTAATGTTCCGGTTGTTTTAGGCGGCGCGGCTTTGAATCGCAGATACGTTGACGACGAATTAGTTCCGCTTTACAACGGCAAACTTTTTTACGCACGCGATGCTTTTGACGGTTTGCACGCGATGGATTTGCTTGCCGCAGGTGAACTCAAGTCCGAAGTTCAAAGTCCAAAATCCAAAGTCGCCGTTGCCGGAAATGGAGTAGCCAAAGATCAAAAACCGAAATCCGACGACCAATCCACAATTCAAACAGTCGAAGACGCGGAAGATTTAGTCGGCGAGGATGCAAAGCTTGGCAAACAAGCGGCGCGTGTTAAATCGAGAGTTTCCGGCAATACTACGCACACGACGAAATCAGATGTTTCGCCAAATGTCGAAATTCCAAACTCGCCGTTTTACGGCTCAAAAGTTGTTGAAGACGTTGATTTAGATGAAGTTTTTTCATTTATAAACGAAACCGCGCTTTTCAAAGGTCAATGGCAATACAAGCAGGGAAAATCATCAAAAGAAGATTACGCAAAACTGCTTGAAAAAACGGTTCGTCCGAAATTTGCTGAGATAAAAGAAAAAGCTAAAAAAGAAAAACTTTTGACACCGAAAGTCGTCTACGGTTATTTCCCTTGTCAATCCGAAGGAAACGATTTAATCATTTACGAAAACGACAAACAGATCGAGAAATTACGCTTCTCTTTTCCGCGACAACCGCTTGAGCAGCGCGGCGGCAAAAATCTCTGTCTGGCTGATTATTTTGCGGCAAAAGAGTCAGGCAAAATTGATGTCGTGCCGTTTCACCTCGTAACAATGGGACGACGCGCGAGCGAATACGCTGCCGAACTTTTCCAATCGCACCAATACACCGATTATCTTTTGTTTCACGGACTTTCAGTTGAATCTGCCGAAGCACTCGCGGAAATGTGGCACAAAAGGATTCGCTCCGAATTAGGTTTCGCACAAAACGACGCAACTGAACTCGCTAAACTTTTTCATCAAGGCTATCAAGGCTCGCGTTACAGCTTCGGCTATCCGGCGTGTCCGAATCTCGAAGATCAGACGAAGCTTTTTGAATTGCTTCAACCCGAACGCATTGATGTCGAGCTTTCGGAAGAATTCCAGCTTCACCCGGAACAATCAACATCGGCAATAATCATTCATCATCCAGAGGCGAAGTATTTTAATGTTGAATAGATTTTTATGAAAGATTACGTAGCATATTACCCTCAATTACCAATTGAAATAGTTTTGTTTTTTTCAGAACGTCCTAAAGATGGAACTTGGAAACCTAGGGCAGTCTTTGAGTTTTGCTCTTATTACAAAGAAAAATATAAAACAGATGCACTGCCTCAGCCCCGAATTGTTGCAACGATTTGTGAAAAATTTGTTGATGCAGGAAAGTTGACAATCCATTCACGGGCTGGCATCGACTCGACGGATAACAGATACTTTGCTTTTTTAAGAGATGAGTCGTTCCGTCAAGACCCATTTGCATTAGAATTTTTGAATTTTCATTTAGGGTTCATTGCCTACGGTTTCTCGTATATTTATGAATACTACAAACCTTTTGTTTTACCTGTTTTGTTTGTTGATTCAGATGAAAATGAGTTTTTAGGAACATGCTTTCGCTATCAAAATTCCATAGTTTCAGCTAAACATTGTTTCGAAGGCGCAAAAAGGATTGCTATTCAGGGTATTGATAGTAAGGAACTTTCAAAAGCAAATTTCATTATTCACGAGAAAGATTTGATGGATTTAATCTATGTTGAAATTCCAAGCTTAGAATTATTACCGCCATTTAGTGGGAATGCTGAAATACTAGATGAGGTTATTACTCTTGGTTATTCTAAAATTGCTGGCTATCATAACTTCCTCTCAGCAGAAAAAGCAACTGTTTCATCAAGATTTACTGCAACTGTTGGTCAAGTTGCGGCAAAAGCCGAGGATATATGGATTAGAGAGAATTTACTTCTAATAACGGCAAGAATTCAAGGGGGAAATAGCGGAGGTCCCGTAATAAATAATGAAGGCAGAATTATTGGTGTTTCTGTAAGTATGAGTAAAGGTGAAGGTAATTACGATGATTTAGGATATGGAACAGCTATACCAATTTCATTTATTGATGAAGACATTATTAACAAAAAAGCCTGTAAACAATTTGATGCGAGTAAAATTGAATTTGTAGATTTTGACTATGAATAGCTTCCCCAAAATTTCTTTTCACAATCCTATATTAGCAACATATTTTCTAACAAACGCGGCGGAAAACATTGCATTCGCGAAATGCGGATGACGGTTTATGATGTGATGGAATTTTTTTACTAGATAGTATTGGTGAGATTTATTTTACTTGAGGCTTGAAGCAAAGTCTTTTTTATAGTTTGCGGCAATTCGACGATATGAAAACGATTTGAGGCAAACGCATAATCGTCGCCGCTTTCGTCAACGACGCGGAGAAGATTTTCTTTTGCGGCTTCTTCGTCGGCGATGACGCGGTAAAGTTTTCCGACTTCGAGCGATGCCGGATAGCCTTTGTTGTTCAGGCAAACCGCAAATTGTATTTTTCCGTTTTTCTTCATCACTAATCTAAAAAAGGCAGCTTTAACTTAAATTCCCGTTTGCCGATGCCGTGCGCTTCATACCAATGCAGTTCGGCTAAACGTATTCTACCACTCGGCAAGCGAACTCGTGCAATGCCTTTTCGCTTGCGCCATCTGGCTTTGCCGTAAAGTTTCCACAATCTTTTTCTGTCCCGAACTCCAAGACCGATTGCAAATGTTTCCGCATCTGTAATTTCGCCGACAATCTCAAAGTCCATTGTCTCGATAGCTTGACAAAAACGATAGTAGATTTCAAGCTGAAAACTATTGAATTTTATATTATTATTTTGGCTGTTTGGCGTGTCCGCGTCTAGAAGACCAGACGAAACTTTTCGAGCTGTTAAAACCCGAAAGAATCGAGGTCGAACTTTCCGAGGAATTTCAGCTTAACCCCGAGCAATCAACATCGGCGATTATCGTTCATCACCCGCAGGCGAAGTATTTTAATATAGAGTAGAAATCGAAAAATCTTCTTATCGTATAAATTGCGATAACGGTAAAAATGAACAATCAACAAGCCTACAATGTTTGGGCTGACAATTACGACGCAGTGAACAATAAAACGCGCGACCTCGAAGCGACTGCTTTGCGGGCGAGCGTTTTATTTCTTGAGCCGTTAGACGTTTTAGAAATCGGCTGCGGTACTGGAAAAAATACCGAATGGCTTGTTTCCAAAGCCAAAAATCTCGTCGCGGCTGATTTTTCGAAGGAAATGTTGGCTAAAGCAAAGGGGAAAATAACGAATAAAAATGTTGAGTTCAGGCAGTTTGATTTACGAAATGAATGGAATTTTACTGTAAATCAATTTGATTTGGTAACCTGCAGTCTCGTGCTTGAACACATCGAAAAAATAGATTTTGTATTTGGACAGGCGAACAAAGTCTTGCGGGCAGGCGGACTTTTTTACATCGGCGAGCTGCATCCCTTTAAACAATATCAGGGCAGCAAAGCGCGTTTTGAGATTGATTCGGGCGTCTTTGAACTTGAATGTTTCGTGCATCACGTTTCCGAATTTTTCGCAGCGGCGAAAGCGAATAATTTTGAGTCAGTTGATTTGAGAGAATGGTTTGACGACAATGACGAATCGCAAATTCCGAGACTTCTTTCACTAATATTCAGAACGAAAAAATAATTAGCATTGTTTTTACAATCATTCGTTTTTGCCGAATGGAAAAGCTGGTTTCGCTGGAATTCGCAAAGTTGGCTTTTTCGTTGTAGAATTTTTTTATGACAAACAAAAGCGAAGAATTAGCAGAAAGCAAAACGAATCATTTAAAGGAAAATCTCGAATCGGTCGGGCAAATCATTGTCGGCGAAATCGAAACCATCGGCGGAATTTTAACGGGCGACCCGGTAACGCGCGCCGAAGGCGAGTTTAATTTAGAGGTCGGCAAACTGCATCAAAAAAGCAATAAAAATTTAACCGCTATCGAAGATAACAAAGAAATTATTCGGGAAGAATCGAATGAATCCGGCGAAGTAAAAAGCGTCGAGTAATCTTTTTGATTAATCTTTTTCGTCTTCTTCCGACTCTTCCTCGGATGAATTTAATTCTTTGAGGGAAAAGTAATTCAAATAATTAGAATCTGTTCCACTGGCAATTCTGATATAAGCTGGATTTGATTCGCTCGCTTGAACATCTTGCGTATATTTGTAGTTATTGGCTGAACTCGTTAGTTGAGCCTTACCGATGTCTATAACATCGCCATAACGCACACGGTTTCCGTTTTCGCGCGCTTTTGCCGTAATAAACCGCACTTTTTGTTTTTCTTTATCAAAAGCTACAATCAAATGAGAGTAATGCGGGTCATTATTTAATGTCCAAATTTCCTGTTGTTTTCTCTCCTCTCGGTCTATCTTTCCGATTTCTTGCAAGCGTTTAGTCGTATCTTCTTTGCTCATACCAATTTTAATACCTGAAATGTCTGAATTCGATTGAGTTTTTAATGAGTTGGAGCAACTGAAAGAAATCAAACACAACAATAACAAAGCCAGTAAATTTTTTAACATAAAATTTCCTTAGTCTTTTACTTCATTTTCAACGAATTATACTACTTTTTAATTTGAAAAGAATAACTCAATTTGGAATCTTTAAAAGAAAGCGACTCAGCAAGACGAGATGAATGCTGAGTCGCTTTCTTTATTGACTTCGATACATTTTTGTACCGCGTAACACTTCCTCGGCGCGGTCGAGTTACAAGTCAGTAAGTTGTATTACCTCGCAACAAGTGCGGTTGATGCGGTGAATACTTGAACCGGTCCCAAATTAAGGTTCACTACTTTTATCAAATAAGTTCCGCTTTGCGTAACCGGCATTTCGACTAATGCCGAACCGTTTGAAGCATCGCTAATTCCGAGAATTGAACCTGACGGGTCAACAACTACAAGCCGTATCGGAGCATTCGATTCGGCGATAACCGAAAGAGCGGTTGCGCCTTGTTCAACATTTACGCTCTGTAACAATTCACTTCCCGCATTTACGGTATTTGTGCTACTGGTCGTTTTTCCGGGTCCTGAAAATGGAGTCGAATTTGTGCTGGCGCTTTCTAATATAAAGCCGTCAACATAAACCGAACCCATAATGTTCCTTAACTCAAGCATATGTGAACCTTTAGACAACCCGTCAAATTTCACATTATAACCGTATTCCGGCGCGCGCATCGTGCCTTGTGTTCCCTTAAAGTTGACGACTCCTTTTGAAACTCCGTCAAGCACGACTTCAGCGCTTCCGCCCTTTGTACTCTTTGCGTAATTATAAGTGATGGAGCCTTTTTGACCGGTTACATCAAAACTTAAACGCGCAAAGTGTGTCGTGTCCGTACCGTTGTTGAGTCGGAAGTGTCCGGCACTCGCTTTTGCATCGTTGATCAGATGCCAGCCGTTTGAATAAGCAACACGCGAATCATCATCTTCAATTTTTGTGGTTGTTACGGTTGTTACCGGGTCGTATGCACGGAACAAGCCGAGACCGCTCGATTGACGAATAATTAAAGCTCGACGCGCTCCGTCATTATCAAATCGAGTATTAAATTGACCATCGCTGTTTTTGTCAACGCCTTGAATGCAACCATCTGTAATACAACCATCCGCCAAACCAGCGACAGCACGTCCCTGCTTGTCAACTTCCATATCATTGAAGTCAAGCAAGTTTCGAGTTCCTGTAGGACAAGTTGTGCCGTTTGTGCAGACAACGCCGCGCTGAACCGGATCGTTCGGTGTAGCATTGACTGTTACCCATGTTTTTCCGCCGTCGTATGTAGTTGAGATAAAACCATACCAAACAGCATTTACATAAGGTGATGTCTGATCAATTCCCGTTGCCGCAGAACCCGCCGTTGTTGTGCCAAGGAAAAAGAAGGCTGCACGGTCCGGGTCACCAGCGGTAACAGCCGGAAACACAGTATTATTGATGCCTTGATAGAAACCTACATTTACATCATTTTCAAATGTTTTGCCTCTGTCGTGCGAAACGGCAATGCGTGGTGTTCCGTTTCCGTTTGAATAACCGACATAAATCGTACCGTCCGTGCTGATACCAACCGATGGGTCATTAACACCGCTTTTGCTTCCCGGAACTTTGCGAATATCCCACGTTACACCGTTATCTTCCGACACGGCTACCGCTTGCTGTCCGCCGCAGTTCTTATTAGGAACATAGACTGTGCCGTCGGGAGCAACTTTGATATGTCCGTGGAGTCCGCCGCATTGCGTTAAATTATACATCGGATATGCAAAGCCAAATGTTAAGCCACCATCATCACTGCGAGCGATTTCTGCTAAACCAATATCCTGCGAAGCATAATAAACGGCGTTCGGGTAAATTTTGCCGTCAACGCCAGGTCTTTGAACTGCCAGACCTTTAAGACTGCCGTCCGCATTTTTCGCATAAAGTCCGCCGCCGATTGTTTGGTGGTCAACACCGGAGTTGATACCAGCACCCTGGCTTGGCGTCCAGTTGTTGCCATCGTCATCAGTGAAAGACATTAAGCTGATTTTGGATGGAAGCAATTGCGAAACAAACGTTCTATTTGTTGCCGAATCAGTAAAAAGAAGCGGGTCAAAACTTGTAATAGAAGTATTTGGGGCTGATTTATTTTCCCATGTAGCGGTCGCAGGAGAAACAGCGTCGTTAAAAGTAACTCGCAATGTCTGCAAACTCGCAATAAACATTGCCTTTCCGGTTGCCCAGTTTAGTCCGATTGTCGGTTCACCGGCACGTTGTCCCAAAGTTGATGGCGGAACAAAATTATCATAAGTCGGTGCGGTTGCAGTAGAAACCGTCGGAGGCGTTGGCTCTGGACCCGCAGCAGCTTTGCTTTCAACCGTCGCAGCACCGCGATATTGGTCAGCAAGACCGGCAGCAGCCCAGTAATGTACGCGAACCGTATAAGTTCCGGTTCCGGTCGCGCTCGGGTCAATCTCTGCTACTTCGCTGCTGGATGTTCCTTGAGCAGATTTGGCAATTTCCGGTCCTGCTAACGAACCTTTGTGAATATACAAATCATAATCTGTTGCAATAGCCAACCAGCTTATTTGAACTTTGACAAGTTTGCCCGTCCAATCACCTTCGGAAACTGTCAATGTAAATGATTCGCAGGTTACATTCTCGACACAGGTCGCTTCACCTTCAGGTGTAGCGCCGCCCGGCGATGTACCGTTCCAGGTTACGGAAGAACCAACTGTCGGACTCACAGAGCCGGCAGCAGGACTTGCCGCATTAACCATTGTTACTGGTGTTAAAAAAGCTGCAACTATAAAAAGCGCGACAATAGCGCTCAATGAAAATAAACCAATTCGATTGTTTAATTTAGTGTTTTGTAATTTTCTCGTGTTCATCTCGTCTTTCTCCATTATTTGATTTTTTTAGTCAAAGTTTTCGCCGAAGAGCTTTGACCTTATTTGTTAAATCAAACAGTAAAAGTTTTATACCATTTGACGAGCTTAACTATATTAATAGTCACTTGAGAAAAACTTGAGAAAATCTTGGAATTGGCAAATCAGCGAAATTCAGCATTACTCAGAATTATTTCATAAAGTTAATTACAATTATTACAATCAGTTACAAATTCTAGTTACAAGAATTGACTTTTTAATATTTATTACTCTTGAGTCGGCGTATATTTCCATTAAACTTTCGCTTTACAGAAGTATATTCTGGGAATTATGAAAAACTTAGCCTTTCGGCTTGTCGCCGTGTTTTGTTTTTTGATAATGGTAAACGCATAAATTACGAATTGGACGACCGCTGAGGTATTAACGAACAGTCACATTCTTTCTTTTTACGTATACGCAAGGGGACGCGCTGTGGCTCAGCACGAGCAGCGGCGGGCTAGACGGGCAATTTACCACCGTCACGAGTTGCAACGGACTTTACGACAATCTGGCGTTTCAAATTCTGGATGATGCAAACGGAAATATATGGATGAACGGCAATAAAGGTATTTACCGCGGCAATTCGCAGGAATTAAACAATTTTGCCGACGGGAGTATTGGTTGTTATCGTAAGCTACAACCGAGAAAGAACTGAGACCCAAGGCAGAGAAATAACAGTGAAAGAATAATCTATTCAATCAGATTGATTTTCATTTAGACATCTTTACTTTAAATGTGGAGAGCAGAAAAAAGCGGGTCTTCGGCACTTTTGGTGCATATTGTTGTCATTGACACAGACTTCTGTTCTTTGAAAATTAACTGGTTTAGTTTTCAAACCCGGTGTAATACTCTGGCTTTCAACAGG
>JACCRD010000031.1 GCA_013813755.1 Acidobacteriota bacterium
TTTATTATTATACTCCAATTTATACTTTTAAAACTCGCGCCTTTTACTAATTCTAATAGTTTAAAAATTATTATATTTATCTAGTAGTAGTAGTAGGGGCTGTGGAAATGTGGAAAACCCACTTAAACTATTAACAACAAACAAGATGTTTTCCACAGGGGGCTGTGGAAATCCTGTGCAAAACTTTTCAACCTGTGGAAAAAAATGATGAAAAACAATTTTTTCGCTTTTTCCACAGGGCTGATTTTCCGTTGCCTGTGGAAATGTGGAAAACTTTTACTTAAATGTTGCGAACAAAGCTGATACGTAAACAGTGTTATCGACTAAACTGTGGAAAACTTCGCGGAAATTTGCCTCCAAAAAACTTGTATCTAACTACAAAGATTATCTATAAGCTCGCTGACGACCCTGTGGAAATTTCTGTCGTCCTTAATTGCCGCGCCAATTTTCTCGACCGAGTGGATAACCGTCGTGTGATGTTTTCCTCCATACTCGCGTCCGATTTCCGGAAAACTGTGTCTCGTCAGACGCTTGCACAGATACATCGCCACTTGTCTGGGAACGGCGATTTGCCGGGCGTTATTTTTCGACTTTAATTCGTCAATTGTTAATTTATAATGCGACGCGACGGTTTTCGCGATTCTGTCCATCGATAAACCTTCGGGTTGGTCGCTGTCGATAATGTTACGCATCGCATCCTGCGCCAGCATTTTTGAAATCGGCAAACCGCGCAGCGACGAAATTGCAATTAAACGAACGAGTGATCCTTCCAGCTCTCTAATGTTACTTTTAACTTTACTGGCAATAAAAAACGCGATTTCATCCGGCAGAATCACGCCGTCTAAATCCGCTTTACGCTTCAGAATAGCTACTTTCGTTTCTAAATCGGGCGGTTCGATGTCGGCAATCAAACCCCATTCAAATCTCGAATGAAGACGTTCTTCGAGCGTCGGAATTTCTCTCGGTGGGCAATCGGACGTGATGACGATTTGTTTCTGATCGTTATGAAGCGCGTTAAATGTATGGAAAAATTCTTCCTGCGTGCGCTCTTTCCCAGCCATAAACTGCACGTCATCCATCAGAAGCACGTCAATCGAGCGATATTTTTCGCGGAAGGTCTGCGTTTTATCGTAACGAATCGCATTGATCAATTCGTTCATAAATTTTTCGGCGGAAATATACGCAACGCGCAGATGTCGGTTGCGTTCTTTAATCGCGTGACCGGCGGCGTGCATCAAATGAGTTTTTCCAAGCCCGACTCCGCCGTAAATATACATCGGATTATAAGTTTTGCCTGGTGACTCGGCGACTGCCAAAGCCGCGGCGTGAGCAAATTGATTACACGAGCCGACGACAAATGTCGGAAAAGTATATTTGCGGTTCAGAGAATTTTCGATCGGTTCGATGTCAACAAAGTTTGTCGAACTATTTTTTACTAAAACATCGGATTTTAAATTCTCTTTTTGATTAAAACTGTTTGTGATCCGCGGAGCGGCGGCGATTGACGGCTGCTTTTCGGAGAAAAATTGCGCGTCGTCTTCGTCATCCGCGAAATTTTCCGCCTGCATTTCCGATTCGTGGACTTCCCAATCAAGGCTGTATTGCGTTAAATCGAGTTCCTTTAATGTTTGCGTAATAACATCGGAATAATATGTATCGATCCATTGTTTAGTTACTTGACTGGCGCGAAGGTGCAAAACTTTACCCTGCTCATCACAGCCGTCAAATTGAATCGGACGAAACCACGCGTCGAAAATCTGTCTGTTCATCAGACGCTTTTCCACCGATTCGAGAATGTTGCTCCACACATTTTTGTTTTCTGACAAATATTCCATCTCTTTTCTCCACAATCTTTTCTTAAATCTTTGGGAAAACTTTTAAGCATTTTCCCGTCTTAAGATTTTCTCAAGTAGGTCGCGAAACTTTCTTAAGTATTTCTTACAAACCTATATAAGTTGGTCACTTTCAAGGTTTATTCAAAGGTGTTTTAAAAAGTTTTCCACAGGTTTTTCCACAGGGTTGTGGAAAGTTGCTTAAAAGCTAAAGTAAAACGTTAAGTCTTTTATTTTCAATAATTTACGAAAGTCAAAACCACCTGAAACGGATGAAAGACTATCAGATAAAACACTTAAATGCAAGATAAAATCCACAGGTTTGTGAAAAAGATTTTCGAGGCTTCCAAAGCCTTTTTTTGACAGCGACTTGGCAGTGATTTGGATTGTGTTAAACTTGTCTAATTTCAAATTTTGAAGCAAAAATTATGGCGGTGAAGCGAAAAAAATTAAGACATCAGAAGATTGTTCAATCACCAAAAACATTGTTAAAAAAAACTCCACCTGAAAATAAGCTTTTAGAGTGTTTAACGAACTTAACAGACGGCTTGTTTTACACGAGCGAAATTGATGCCGCGATTAGGGCTTTTGTCGGTGACAAAACGGAATCCTTAACACCAGCCGAAATATTAAAACAAACAAAAAGCGCTGCTGATACGCCGGTTGCGGAAACGGTTTTTACGGAATTTTTTTCAGATTTGACGGAAATACAAGATTGGTTTGGCGAGGAAGAAACGGAAATCGCGCAGAAATTCACTCATTTGAAAGAATTTTTTGAGCAAAATTTAAAAGACCTAAAAGTTTTTAAAATCGGAAAAATCGAATTAGAAATTTATGTTGTCGGGCTGGACGGCGAAAACAATCTGACGGGAATAAAAACAAAAGCTGTTGAAACTTGAAACAGTGAAAAGTGGTAAACGGTAAGTGGTGAGTGAAAAACAAAAGTTTCAAAAATAGTTTTCACTCACCACTTACCGTTTACCACTAAAAAATTCATTTCTTCTTGACAGAGCTTGCGCCCGAAGACTTTGGTATCACATTTTTGGGTTCACCTGTGTAATAAATGCTGCTCGCGCCGGAAGCATCAGCTTTTAGTTCGTTTGCCGCGGAGATTGTCGCGCTGCTTGCGCCGGTTGCTTCGACATCGGCATTTTCAACCCTCAACTTTTCCGCGTTAATTTCGCTTGCGCCGCTCGCTTCTGCCGTCAAATCCTTCGCTTCGCCGTCAATTGTTATCTTCGACGCGCCGCTCGCGTCCAGATCGAGCGCATCGGCTTTAACGTTTGAAACAGAGGCGGTTGACGCGCCCGAAATGCTTAAACCTTTGACTTCAGGCATCGAAATTTTGATGGAAGCTTTATTTTGCATTGAAATTTTGCCATCCGTATAAATTTTCAGAGTATCGCCGCGAACTTCGGTTTTAATATACTGCAAAAGATTGTCGTCGGCTTCAATGACCACGCTAAAATCTTTTTGCGCGGTAAGTTCAACGTTCAGCGCACCGCTCGCGTCGACTTTGTTGAATCCTGAAACACTTCGCGGCTCGCTTTTCAATGTTCCTGAACCGCGAACGTCGCCGCCCAAGTTATTCGTTCCACCCAAGCCGCAGCCACTGGCAAAAAATAATCCAATTAACAAAGCCGCCGTAAAAACAATCAAACCTACTTTTTTCATAAACTCACCTCCAAAAATATTCTTCGTAAACTTTGAAAATGAAACGAAAAGCCTTTTATCAAAGTTCAATAAAAATTATTTGGCAGCTATTCAGCAGTTATTTCGCAAATGCCCAGTATGAAAGAAATGCCTGCACGATTCCGATGATCAAGCCGAAAAGTGCGCCGAAAAGTTCAATTGTACGAAGGTGTTCTTTGGCAATCGAAAGGACAAGCGATTCTAGTTTTTCGACCGGATATTTATTAATTTTGTCGCGCACGACGCTGCCGATGTCAAATTCCCTGATCGCTTCGGGAAGTTTTTCTTTTGCCGCCGCGATAATCGTTTCGGTCAGTGAATTCCCGGCCTGACGCAGTTTTTCTTCGGAAATATGTTCGGAAAGTCTGCCGATTGGCGCGGCAAGCAGTCTTTCAAATTGATTTGCCAAAACTTTGTTAATAATTTGCAGGGTTTCTTCCCGATTCAGGACGTTCAGTAAACTTCTCGACAACATTGCTTTGAGTTTTTCTTCAGCTTCGGGATGAGCGGTCTGCAAAATCGCGCCGAGGCTGTGCGGGCGAAGTTTCTGCAAAGTGTCAGTTAAATATGCGGAAACTGAAGTCATCATTTCCTCGCTCTGCAAAAGCAAGACGATTTTTTTTGAGATTCGATTTTTAAGGCGTTCGAGCTGTTCGGGCGCGATATTTCCGATGATCTCCGGCAGCGGTTTCGCCAGGGCGCCGTCAATTGTTCGGTCAAGAAAATTCCTGGCTTCTTCGGCGAAAAAATCACCGCGCAACATATCTTCCACACGCCTGGGCAAACCTTCATTTACTAAATCGTCAACTTCGCGCAAAAGATTGTCGCGCGAGACGAACATTTTTTTGAAAAACGGAAGCTGTTCATAATAGCCGTGAACTTCGCTTTTTATCAACGTGCCGATTTGATTACGGGTTCGTTCGGCAGTCGCAATTTCGGCTAGCTGGTGAATTATCGGTTCAATTTGTCCGCTCGCTTTTTCTTTCAGAAGCGCGACCGCGTCCGGCGTAAACATCTCGCCCAGAGCGGTTTGTGTATTTGCTAAATCATCGACGCGCCGACTGATAAAATCTCTAATCTTTTGCTCGAAAGCCGGTTCTTTAATAACACTTCGAATTCTGGTCTCGAGAAAACTTAAAATCTTGGTAAATGTTTCTTCGTCAACAGTTTCAGAAATTCTGCGCGACAAAAATTCGTCAACTCTGCGCCCGACAAATCCGTCAATTGAACTGGTGGTTTCTTCGCTTTTGAGAACGCTCTCGATATGCATGGAAATTTTCAACTGCAAAGCGAAAACTGCTTCTAAAATCGGTTCTCGAAAATTTATCGGCAGAGCTTCAATCAGCGACGGATGATCCTGTGAAATCAATTCTTTGGAGTAAGAATCAACGACGCTCTGAATTTTTTTGCGGAGAAATTCCTTGCCGAAAAGCTCTTCGACAATTGTTTCCTGCGAAACTAATTCCTCACCGACGGCTTTTCCGATTGCTTCCGCCAGACGACCTCTGTGGCGCGGAATCATTCCCTGCGGAAAAACGGTTAAGCCAAACAATTTCACCGGATTACGCGGACTAAAAAGCATCCGCACCGCCAGCCACGCGCCGACATAACCGTGAACGGTCGCAAAAACTATAAGGAGTGCGACTTGCACCCACAAAAGTTTGAAAAACGCTTCAATAATTTGAAAAAATTCCATTTGCAATTAATGAGTCCAAAGTCCGATGCCTAAAGTTTAATAATCAATTATGACGCGTTTCTAACTTTGGATTTTTGACTATTTAAAAAACCTGAAAGCCTTTTGATTTAAGACAAAATTCGGAAAAATCTTTTAGCCAATCGTAGCTGGCGCTATAATTTTTCCATTCTTCATCTTCATCGCGGTAAAACGTGCCGTCATCCGGCTTGTCTGTGACGCTTAAATCCAGAAGCATCCGTTTATTCGGTGCAAGTCGCGGTAGAATTTCATCGCGAATTTTTTCGCCGATTGTTTGCGCTTCTTCGTGTGAAAATTGCGCGCCGGTGGCGTTGTAATTCATCTGGCGCAATTTTCCCTCGTCCACAATATCAAAACTCTTAATTATTTCTACTGCCGGTTTCCAATTCCAGACGTTTGCCCGCAGCTCAAAACTTTCCGAGCTTAAATCCATTAATGTAAAACTCATAATTTTTCTTTTTTGACTCCCTGCAAAATGCTAAACGCTAAACCTCTTTTCAGTTAATGAAGTTTTGCCGTGAAAGAGTTATAATCGCTTTTTTATGAGCAAATCAATTTCATACTCTGACGCGGGCGTTTCAATCGACAACGCAAATCTATCATTGGCAAAAATCAAAAATTTTGCCAAAACAACTTTTAACGACCAAACTTTAACTGAAATCGGCAGTTTCGGCGGAATGTTCTCAGGGGCTTTCCCACAAATGAAAGAGCCGATTCTTGTCGCTTCGGCAGACGGAGTTGGCACGAAACTCAAAATCGCGTTCCTCACTAATACACACGATACAATCGGGCAGGATTTAGTTAATCACTGCGTTGACGACATCCTTGTGCAGGGTGCGCGACCTCTGTTTTTTATGGATTATTTCGCCACCGGAAAATTAAATCCAGACGTGACGGCTTCGGTGGTCGAAGGAATTTCGATTGCCTGCAAGGAAAACAGCTGCGTTCTGCTCGGCGGCGAAACGGCGGAGATGCCCGGTTTTTATGCCGCTGGTGAATATGATCTGGCAGGGTTTATTGTCGGAGTCGTCGATAAAGCAAAAGTTATTGACGGCAAAAACATTAAATCCGGCGATGCGGTTCTGGCTCTGCCTTCGAGCGGACTCCACACCAACGGTTTTTCACTCGCCAGAAAACTGCTTTTTTACGTTGGACGCTACAAAGTTGACACAATTTTGAAAGAAACTGGCGAAGCCGTTGGAGAAACTCTGCTTAAACCGCATAAAAGTTATTTACCGCCGCTCAAAGATTTGCTCGACTCGAGCGTGATCAAAGGTTTGGCGCACATTACCGGCGGCGGGCTTCTGGAAAATATTCCGCGCATTCTGCCGGAAAATGTTTCAGTTGAAATAAAACGCGGAACGTGGGACGAACTTCCGATTTTCAGCCTGATGCAGAAACTCGGAAACGTTAAAGAAACGGAAATGTTCCGCACGTTTAATATGGGAATCGGAATGGTCATTGTCTGCGCGGAAAAAGATAAAGCAAAAATCAAACTTCATCTTGAAAATTTGGGCGAGAAATGTTTTGAAATCGGTCGAGTTATTGAGGGAAACAAAGAAGTTACGATTGTTTAGGCAAGTCTCAAAAAGATATATAAGAAGCACTAGAGACAGTAAAAATTATTGAAATGAAAATCGGCATTTTAATCTCCGGGCGCGGCTCAAATATGTCGGCGATTATTGAAGCCGTCCAGAGCGGTTTTGTTCCCGGTTCCGATGTCAAAGTTGTGGTCAGTGATAAAACGAGCGCAGAAGGCTTAAAAAAAGCCAAAGAACGCGGAATTGAAACGCTTTCCATCCCGCGAAAGGGACGAACGCGCGAAGAACATGACGCTGAAATAGTTGCCAAACTTAAAAAGCGCAAAGTTGAATTGATTTGTCTGGCAGGTTACATGCGTTTGTTGTCGAAGGAATTTGTCCAGGCGTTTCCTGAACGAATTTTAAATGTTCACCCGAGTCTGTTGCCGAGTTTCAAAGGTTTAGACGCGCAGCAACAGGCAATCGAATACGGCGTAAAATTTTCCGGCTGCACCGTTCATTTTGTTGACGAAAACTTAGACCACGGTGCAATCATCGCGCAAAAAGTCGTTGAAGTAAAAGACGACGACACGGCGGAAACGCTTTCCGCACGAATCCTGCAGCACGAACACGCGCTTTATGCTGAATCAATCAAACTAATCGTTGAAAATAAGATTAAAATTGTCGGAAGGAAGGTTATAAGTATTTGAATCAGGCAATTTAATTATTGAATCAGGCAATTTAATTAATTAAACGTACAATTGTCATAATAGTTTTGACATAATTATCGACAACGCTTAAACTCTAAGTTTTCACTTTAGTGAGGTGATGAGTAATTATGCCAAAAAGAACATTTCAACCAAACAACCGCCGTCGCGCCAAGAAACACGGATTCCGCGCGAGAATGGCGACCAAGAACGGTCGCAACGTAATCAAACGCCGCCGAGCGAAAGGACGCAAACGATTAACGGTTCAACATTATTAGACTTTTCTTTGCCGAAGGAAAATCGTTTGCGGAAACCGTCCGAGTTTCGCTGTGTTTATGAACACGGAAAGCGTTTTGAAGGACGTTTTGTGACAGTTTTTTTATTGCCGTCGGAAACTTCCTTTCAGCGTCTCGGAATTACGGCTTCAAAAAAAGCGATTGGCAATGCGGTTCAGCGAAATCGGGCGAAACGTCTGCTCCGTGAATCGTTCCGCCTCAGCAGATCGGAGTTAAATGATTTGGACGGTAAATATGATTGGGTTTTAAATGCGCGTCGAAGTCTGCTGCGCGTTAAACTCGATCAACCGCTGGATGAGTTTAGAAAAATTCTCGAGAAAGTTAAAAACAACGAACTTAAATTGAACAAAGGCGAAGGAAACCTCGTAAGTGCTGCAAAGTGAAGTATTTGATTTTAGATTTTTTGCGACTTTACAAGACGTTTCTCTCGCCTTTTCTGCCTCCTTCGTGTCGTTTTACGCCAACTTGTTCAGAATATGCGGTGCAAGCCGTTGAAAAGTACGGCGCGTTTCAAGGAACTTGGCGAGCTGCGAAGCGTTTATTAAGGTGTCAGCCTTTTTGTGAAGGCGGTCACGATCCCGTAAAATAATTATTGAAAATGGCGGATTCTAAACAACAAACACAATTTCGATTTATCCTTGCTGCAATGCTTTCAATGGCATTTCTTTTCGGCTGGACGTATTTTTTTCCGACGAAAAAACCCGAGCAGACAAATACAAACACTGCGCAAGTTGTTACAAATGCAACGCCTGCTTCTGAAACAATTCAAAATCAGAATCCTCAAACACCGCTGCTCGCCGCAGTTTCAGATGAAACGCCCAACAAAGAAATCACTATTAAAACACCGCTTTATCAAGTAAAGCTCAATTCCAGAGGCGCGGTGGCGACGAGTTGGATTTTGATCAAAAATAAATCACCGAAAGGCGAAAAACTCTTGTTTGCCGACGGCGCGACCGAAGGGGTACAAAAACCGCTCGAACTCATTTCGCCCGAATCGCTCAACCGCAGCCCTCGCGAAGTTCCTTTTCGGTTGGCGACCGGCGACCCGAATATTGATAACTTTATTAATGAGCGCAATTACAGCGTTTCTTTCAGTGAAGAAAACGTCGAAATCGGCGAAGGTCAGACAAAGCAGATTGACTATGTTTTGAAAGATGAAGCAAACGGTCTTGAAGTGACCAAAAGTTTTATTTTCAACGCCGACAGCTACGTTTCCGACTTACAGGTCAAATTAACAAAAAACGGTCAGATTGTTCCAAATACAAAACTTCTAATCGGCGCGAGCATCGGCGACCACGGAATCAATCACCATAATTATTATCATATCGAATCGGAAGCCGTCGCGTTTGTCAATGGCGATACGGAACGACATATTCCGGCTTCGCTGATTTTAAGCGGTGATACGGGACAGTTGGCGATCAACGGAACGATGGATTGGGCGGGCGTGGGCGACGCGTATTTTGCGATGGCGGCGATTCCGGCGCAGCAAACAAGCGGACTTGAGTATCGCGCCTCAAAATATGAAGTGGCAACCGAACCTTTCTACGACGGAATTTTCAGCTGGATTACACGCCAGGCGACCGTTAAGGAAACACGCCACTTGCTGACGGCGTATGTTCCGATCAACGCCGATGGCTCAACTAATAAAATTTATACCGGCACGAAAGATTATTTTGTTCTTAATCAATATAACGACATTTTAACCGGCGCGGTTGGCAGACCGATTGATCTTGAGAATTTCGTCAATTTCAGCAGTTATTCCTGGTTCAGAGCGATTACCAAGCCGGTCACCGTCCCGATTCTGCACGCTTTAACCTTTATAAATTCATTTACCAATAATTACGGACTGGCAATTATAATTTTCACTTCTCTTTTTTATTCCCTGCTTTTCCCGGTGCGATGGTATCAATCGAAATCTTTCAAAAAGGCTTCGGGCAATGCGCCTAAAATGAAGGAATTGCAGGATAAATTAAAGGATATGCAGAGCAAAGGCATTCCGGCGGATGACCCGCGAATGCGTGAATTGCAGATGGAGCAATTGAGGATGACCAAAGATGCTTTGCCGATTGGCGGGTGTCTGCCGATGCTTCTTCAGTTTCCTCTTTTAATTGCTCTCTACACAGCAGTTACGATCTCTATCGGTTTTCGTCAGGCATCATTTTTATATATTCCTGACCTCTCTGCCGGCGACCCGTGGCATCTGCTCGAGTTCGGTTTTGCTTTTTCGATGATTCTTTCGATGAAATTTACGCCGCAAGCCGCCGTTGCCTCACCGGAACAGCAGATGCAGCAGAAAATGATGATGTATCTGATGCCGGTAATGATGCTTTGGATGATGTGGAGTGCGCCCGCCGGACTGCTTTTATATTGGTTTTTCGGTAACATCGTCAGTTTTGTGCAGCAAATAATTATTAATCGAATGAACAAAACCGATGAACCGCCAACCACCGAAATTGTTCAGAGCGTTCCAAAAAATGCCAAAAAAGTAAAACCAAAATTTTCCACGTCCTGAAAGTGAAAAAGTTAAAGTAAAAAAATGAATAGGTTTGATTATTTCTGACATCTGTTTCCCTTCTAAAATTTGCACTTTCTCACATTATTTTATGAATGAAGTTTGCCAGAAAGCACGGGAATTTTTAGCCGAAATTATTTCTGATTTAAAATTTGAGTTAAGTGTCTCAGCCGAATGGAATGACGAAGAAGGCTGTCTATTAAATTTAAAAGGCAAAGATACACATTTTTTGCTGTCTGAAAACGGCGAAATGCTCGATTCGTTTGAAGCATTGCTGTTTCAAATATTCGGTCGGGGGCTGGAGCGCGAACACCGCATTATTTGTGATGCTGACGGTTTTCGGCAGACCCGCAAAGCCGAACTCCAGGCAATGGCGCGTTTCGCCGCGCAAAATGTCAGAAAAAACGAAATGCCTTTTACCTTTGGCGCGTTAAATGCCACAGAGCGGCGCGTCATCCACCTTATTTTGCAAAAAGAAACTGATTTGCTGACAGAATCAATCGGTATCGGCAAAGACCGGCGGCTGCAGGTTCGCTTCAAATAAGTTCAATGTTCCAGATTTTAAGTTTCAATTTAAACACAAATTTGGAACTGACAGCGCTGGAAACTTCGAACTATGAAAGACACAATCATCGCCCTTGCCACACCTCTCGGACGCAGCGGAATCGGCGTAATTCGCTTAAGCGGCGAAGATTCGCTCTCCACTATTCGCAAACTTGTCCGCGATAAAAATTTCAATCCCAAGCCGCGTTTTGCTGCGCTCAAAAAGATTTACGACTTTGAAACAAATGAAATTCTGGACGAAGCAGTTATTACATATTTTCAATCTCCGCAATCATTTACGGGCGAAGATATCGTTGAAATAAGTGGTCACGGTTCGCCGGTTATCCTGCGCCAAATTATTGATTTGTGCTTAAAGCTGGACGCTCGAATGGCTGAAGCCGGAGAATTTTCACTGCGCGCGCTGGCAAACGGGCGTTTGAATCTAAGCCAGGCTGAAGCGATTCGTGATTTGATCGACGCGCAATCCGCTGCTTCCGCACGCCAGTCGATTCGTCAACTGCGCGGCGAATTATCTAATGAATTGCAGCCTTTAAAGGATGATTTGCTCGATGTTATTGTGGTTTTAGAATCTTCGCTTGAATTTGTCGAAGACGATTTACCAGCTGTTCAGGCGCGAAATATTAAAGAAAAACTTGTGAAAATTATCGCCCAACTTGAAAAAATGGCTGCAACTTTTCAAGCGGGAAAACTTCTGCGCGAAGGCTTAAAAGTTGCGCTCGTCGGTCGCCCAAATGTCGGAAAGTCGAGTCTTTTTAACGCTTTACTTGGACACGAACGCGCCATCGTGACTGCCATCGCCGGTACCACACGCGACCAGCTCCACGAAAAACTTACGATCAAAAACATACCGATCTCTTTGATTGACACCGCCGGGCTTCGTGAAACCTCAGACACGGTTGAAAGCATCGGTGTCGAACGCTCTAAACGAACGATGGCGGATGCCGATCTAGTCGTTGTTCTACTTGACGGTTCAGAAAATTTAACGGCTGAGGACACGGATTTATTCGATCAAGTTAAAGACTTAAACTATTTGGTTGCAATAAATAAAAGTGATTTAGAACAGACAAAAATCAAACTTGACGAAAAAATTAAACTGCTGCATATTTCTGCAAAAACCGGCGAAGGATTAGATAAACTACAAAATGCTATCATTGAGCCTTTCGCAACAAATAACTTAGAAAACACGGGGTTTTTAATATCCGATGCGCGCCATTTTGATTTGCTTCGACGTTCTGTTTTGGAAATTGAAGTCTCCAGTCATTTAATCGATGAACAAACAAGCGAGGAAATTATTCTTATCGGTCTGCACAACGCGCTCCGTTTCTTAGGTGAGATTACCGGTGAGACCACAAATGAAGATATGCTAACTCGAATCTTTTCAACATTTTGTATCGGAAAGTAAGTAAAAAAATGAAGATACACATGCAAAAGTTAAAAAGTTTCAGGTTATTTCAAATTTGTGTCAAAAGTATTTTCTATTTCCAGAGTTTTTGAGATTCTATCCAAATTTAAACTTCTCGCTGAGGCGTTAAAAATCTCGCGATAAGTTTTGCCTTTTGCGTAAAGTTCGTCGTGTGTTCCGCTTTCGACAACGCGACCTTCCTTTAGAACGAAAATCACGTCCGAATCAATAATCTGCGAGATGCTGTGCGAAATAATAACGACTGTGCGGTTTTCCTTGATTGCGTCCAGACTGTTTTTAACTTGTTCGGTAGCAATCGCATCAAGGCTCGCCGTTGGTTCGTCCAGGAATATAATCGGTGGATTTTTGAGGAATAGACGGGCAATGGCGACGCGTTGCTGCTGCCCGCCGGAAAGTTGCTGCGCGTCGTTTTGGTATTTGTTTGGAAGCTGTTCGATTTGGTCGTGCAGATAAGCCTGTTTTGTCGCTTCGACAACTTCTTCAAAATTCGCCCGCATATTTCCGTAGCGAATATTTTCTTCGATCGAGCCTCTGAAAATATGGTTTTTCTGTAAAACAAGCCCGATTTTTCGGCGCAAAAGACGCGTATCGTATTCTTGAAGATTTTTTCCGTCAAGCAAAATTTCTCCATCGTTCGGCGCATAAAATTTACAAAGCAAATTCAAAAGGGTTGATTTTCCCGCCCCGGAAAGCCCGACAAACGCGACAGTTTTGCCCGCCGGAATCGTCATATTTACATCGAGTAATGCTTTTATTCCGTTAGGATACGTGAAATCTACGTTTTTCAACTCAAACTCGCCGCGCAGATTTTCCGTTATAAGTGAGCCGCTTTCCTCAATCGCAAAATCAGCATCGAGAACCTCGAAAAAACCTTCAGAATAAGTTAGAGCCTCGTTGATTTGGTCGTAGATACGGTGCAGCTGGCGGATCGGCGCGGAAACATTGTTGAAAAGCAGAATGTGAAACATAATCGCGCCAATTGTCATTTGCTGGTCTAAAACCAGATACGCGGTCAAAATGATAATCAAGACCACTCCGACTTGTTCAATAAAAGTTTTTAACGCATCGAAAACATAATTAGTTTTGCGTTGTTTGAGCTGCGCGTTGATCAGATTTTGCTGCAATTGATATTGCTTGCCGCGCTCGTATTCTTCACGGACAAACGACTTAATAACGATGATTGATTCGATAATATTAAAAAGTCCATTAGTTTTCTGCTCACGCAAACCTCGCAAGCCACGCCGCACGCCTTTGAACAATCCCGCCTGCCGCCAACTCAGGAGAAAATAAATCGGCATAATAATTGAGGCGATTAAACCGACATAAAAATTTGCGTTAAACATCAGAATTAATGCCAAAATCGCATTGGCAAAAAGCGGCAGAAGGTCGACAAAAATGTTTTGGACAAAGCTTGTTAAACTTTCCGCTCCGCGATCGATTCTGGTTTGCAGCTTGCCAGTCGCATTTTCATCCGCGGCAAAAAACGCGTATTTGTAGGTTAAAATCTTTTCGATGGCGTGCTGCGCAAGATTGCTTGAAAGATTGACGCGCAGCCGTTCGCCAATCATACTCTGCCCGTATTTGACAGCTATGTTGATAATTTCCTTGCCAAACAGAATCCCGCTGATGAACAATAAAAGTGATGTGCTTTGCTGCGCGGTTTTCCCTTCTTTGATCAATTGTTCAATTGAATCAACCGTATAGCGCAAAACAACCGGGTTAACCTGTGCCGCAACCGCGCCGATCAAAGTAAGAAACAGCGAAATAGTGATGAGAAGTTTATAAGGTTTGACGAATGGAAACAGTCGCCTGATAATTTGCCAAAAGTCCATTATTTATTGATTTTAAGTCGATTTGGGAGGAAGTGACATAGAATCATCAAATTTTTTATGAAGTGGTAATATCTTAACTTGTATTCGGAAATATTATAACAAATAACTAATTTGAATAAATTTTAAAAATTCAGACGCAGCGGGCGAAGCAGAAAATTATGAAAGGGATTTTGACGACAGTCGGTTTTCTATTAATTATTTTGGTGGTTTTTGAAATTTATATGACGGTCTTGCGGGCGCATAAACAGCCGGGACCGGTCAGCAAAAAGATTAATCGCTGGTTGTGGTGGACTGCGAGCAGTGTCGCGTATCGCCTTAACCAGCGGTCGCGTCACTTGATCTTAAATTCAATCGGTCCAATACTCCTTCCTGTTTTAACCGCCGTGCTTCTTACTTTTCTGCTGGTCGGATATGCCTTCATTTACTACCCGCGCCTGCCGCAGGACTTTAATATCGTCTCTCAGCCGGAAACAACTGATCAAATGCGTGAAGCCTTATATTTTAGCGGCGTTACACTGCTGACAATTGGATATGGCGATGTGACTCCGCGCACAGATTTTATGCGTGTTATCGCTCTCCTGGAAGGGTTTTCAGGCGTTGCCGTGATCTCACTCGTCATTACGTATCTACTGACAGTTTCCAGCGCCGTCCAGCATAAACGCGCCGTTGCCCTTTCGTTTTATCATCAAGCTAAACACGGAGCGGATGTCGCGGGTTTTATCATTCATTACTTCCGTCGCGATAACTTTTACGGTTTAGAAGAAATATTCCGAAACGGCACTCGCGATATTCAAATTTTGCTCGAATCACATATTGAACATCCGGTTATCTATTATTTTCATTCAATATCGGTGTATAAAAGTATGCCGCGCGTGCTTTTTATTCTTTTGGAAGCAGCGAATATTATTAATATCTGTCTTGATCAGGAGCAATATGTCAATACAACGGATCATCCGGAAATAGATACACTTGAAGAAAGCGCTCTTCAGGTCCTTAATGATTTCATTGTGGCTCTTAGTCTGGAAATCGAAACACAAAAACATATAGAAACACCGGAAATAGAACTTAAAAGACGTAAATTCTGCTTTTACCGCACAATGCGTAATTTGAAATCTGCCGGTATTAAAACGCGCTCTGACGAACATTTAGCTTTAGCAGAATACGTTTCAGGGCGCGAGCGTTGGGAGAGGCAACTTCATCGGCTCGGGTATTTCCTCGGCTACGATTGGGATGAATTAACAGGAGACAATAACTTGCAGGATGCCGTTCATGATGAACCGGATGAATTAAATCAACCGTTGGTTGGGAACAAAATTTTGCCAAAGTCTGATAATTTGAGAAATAATACTAAACATAAAAGCGAAAATGAGTAATCATTCTGACTTGAGTTTCTAATTGCAACGTATAACCATTAACTTCAGTAGTGATCCTAAGTGCATAATGCGTCATTCGCCTCAAAGATGATACTCTATTGGCTCAAAGTTTATTGGCAAAATTAACACATTTCAATAAAATACTAGACTGACTTAAAATTCAGCTTTTATAGCCAATTTGTTTTAATAATGAGATAATTAAAAGTTATGATTTTTGATGAAAAATTTGATGTTATTGTTATCGGAGCCGGTCACGCGGGGTGCGAAGCTGCCTCTGCCGCTGCTCGACTTGGGGTAGAAACCGCTCTTATCACTCTGAATCTTGATCTGATTGGGCAGATGTCGTGCAATCCTGCAATCGGCGGCATTGCCAAAGGTCATATTGTTCGGGAAATTGATGCTTTGGGCGGTATAATGGGGCGAATAATTGACCGAACCGGAATCCAGTTTCGGCTTTTAAATCGTTCTCGTGGTCCGGCGGTTCAGTCGCCGAGAGCGCAGGCGGATCGCGCATTATATCGAACTGAAATGCGTCGCGTCCTGGAATTTACTTCTAATCTGCATCTCCGGCAAGGTGCTGTTGCAGAGCTAATTGTTGAAAACAATAATGTTATTGGCGTAGAATTGCAAGACAGCCGAAGATTTGCCGGGCAGGCTGTTATACTGGCGACCGGAACATTTTTGAATGGAAAAATTCATACCGGTTCCAAAACTTTCTCTGCCGGCAGAGCGGGTGAGCCTGCTTCGATTGACCTTGCCGAAAATCTTAAACATTTGGGCTTTCCGGTTGGACGTTTGAAAACCGGAACTCCTCCCCGACTCGATGGTCGAACAATCGATTGGGACGCGTTCGAGGAACAAAATGCTGAAGAGAATCCGGTCGCTTTTTCTTTTGCCACAGAAAAAATCGAGCAGCCTCAAATTTCATGCCATATCGGTTATACCAATGATAAAATGCATCACAAAATACGTGAAAACTTGCATCAATCGCCTTTATATTCAGGTAAAATTAAAGGCGTAGGTCCTCGTTACTGTCCTTCAATTGAAGATAAGGTTGTAAAATTTGCCGATAAAGATCGTCATCAACTTTTTCTCGAACCGGAGGGACACAATACCAACGAAGTATATTTGAATGGATTCTCAACTTCCCTGCCCTCAAACTTACAACAGGATTTGCTCAGGATGATCAATGGATTTGAAAATGTTCAAATTATTCGCCCCGGCTATGCGATTGAATATGATTTTATTGATCCGCGCCAGCTGAAACCTACTATGGAAACAATTCAAATTAAAGGACTTTTCTTTGCAGGACAAATTAATGGAACAACAGGATATGAAGAAGCCGCTTGTCAGGGCTTAATAGCCGGTATCAATTCCGCTTTTTATGTGCAAAAAAGAGACCCTTTTTATTTGAAAAGAAATGAGGCTTATATTGGAGTTTTGGTCGATGATTTGATTCAGCACGGTGTGGATGAACCTTACCGAATTTTTACTTCGCGCGCGGAAGATCGTCTAACTTTAAGACACGATAATGCTGATCATAGACTTTCTTCAAAAGGATTTGAAATAGGTCTTCTGTCAGGTTTGGACTGGGAAAATTTTAATAAAAAAAGAGATCGAATTTCAATGCTCAAAGAAATTATAAATTCTACTCGGTTTAAGCGTTCTGATATTGAATACGCAAGTATTTCTCAATTGCTTAATTGTGATTTGGGAGATGCCATAACGCTTTCACAGTTGGCACAAAGGCAAGGGGTGAACCTTGATTTAATTTATCGTCTTTTGCCGCAAAATATTCAATCTCAAATATCTACCAATGAATTGGAAACAACTTTGGCTGATTCTTTGTATAGCGGATATATCGAGAATCAACGAGTTGTTACTGAAAGGATATACCACAACGATAACCTACGGGTCCCGGAAGTTTTTTCGTATAAAAATATTAGTGGTCTTTCAAACGAGATGGCTGAACGTCTTGAACGCGCCAAGCCTAGTACTTTTGGGCAATTAAGACGAATTGGAGGAATCACTCCCTCAGCAGTATCGACAGTTTTAGTTCATCTTACCGCCCATAAAAATTAATCGCTGGTTACAAATCAAAATGTAGCACGTGCCACTGGAAGAAGGTTTTTGTAGCACGTGCTACATTTTTTTATCAGAAGTTAGGATTGAAAGTGGTTATATGTTATTTTATAAAAAACACAAAATGATAAAAAAATGGGAAAAACAATCGCTGTAACAAATCAAAAAGGGGGCGTCGGAAAAACCACAACATGTATAAATTTAGCTGCAAGTCTAGCAGTTGAAGAAAAAAAAGTGTTGCTTGTTGATGCAGATCCACAGGGAAATGCGACTTCCGGCTCAGGAATTCCACGCGCGCTGTCGAGAAAAACACTCTACAATGCAATGATCTTAAATGAACCGCTTGAAAATATTATCCTGACAACTGAATTGCCGTTATTATGGGTTGTACCAGCAGATAAAAATCTCGCAGGTGCTGAAGTCGAATTAGTTGATGCTGAAAACCGCGAGTATAGGCTTAAAAACTTGCTTGAAACAATTAAAGATAAATTTGATTACATCATAATTGATTGTCCTCCATCGTTGAGCTTATTAACATTAAATGGTCTCACGGCAGCAGATTCTTTATTAGTCCCAATCCAATGTGAGTATTATGCGTTGGAGGGAGTGACCGAACTGTTTGATACATTTGCCAGACTTCGACGAGGGCTTAATCCGCAATTAATAATAGAAGGTCTGCTTTTGACAATGTATGATGAACGAACAAATCTGTCGGCGGCGGTGGCAAAAGATTTACGCGATTTTTATGGTTCACAGGTTTTAAAGACGGTAATTCCAAGAAACGTGAGATTAGCTGAAGCTCCGAGTTACGGTAAACCTATAATTTTATATGATATACGATCGCGTGGGGCTGAGAGTTACATCCAACTGGCAAAGGAGATATTGAGTCATGAATAGAAAAGTATTGGGCAGAGGACTAAACGCGTTAATGGGTGATGAGGATATCTCCGGAAAAGAAAAGTTTTTAGAAATTGATCTTGATTTGATTAAGCCGAATGCTAGTCAGCCAAGAACTAATTTCACAGAAGTTAAGTTAGAAGAGTTGGCGCAGTCGATTAGAATAAACGGAGTTGTGCAGCCAATAATTGTCAGGAAGAAGGGAGCAAATTATGAAATAGTAGCTGGTGAAAGACGTTGGAGGGCTTCGCAAAAAGCAGGTCTTAATAAAATTCCAGCCATAATAAAGGATATTAAAGATGAAAAGTTACTGGAACTTGCGTTAATTGAGAATATACAAAGACAGGAACTGAACGCGATAGAAGAGGCGCGTGCTTATAAAAATTTGGTGGAAACAGTAGGTTTAACGCAGGAAATGATTGCCGAAAGAGTTGGCAAAAATCGAACAGTTATTACTACGTTCCTCCGTTTACTAAAATTGCCGGATGATATTCAAAACTTGGTTGTCGAAGAAAAAATATCAGCCGGACACGCCAGAGCGATTTTAATGGCTGATAATATTGATTTGCAGCGTGAATTAGCGAAAAAAATTGTTACAATGTCACTTTCTGTAAGAGAAACAGAAAAAGCGGCAAAAAAGATTCAGAAGAAAACTCAAATAAAGAATGCGAAAAATGAAAATCAAAAGATTGATCCAAATGTTAAAGCCGCCGAAACAAAATTACGTCGACATTTAGGAACTCAAATCCAAATTTTTCCGGACGGAAAGGGAACTGGCGGAAAAATTGAAATTGAATATTACAGTGAAACTGATTTAACGCGCATCTATGATTTGTTAATGAATATAAATACCTGAAAACATTGAACTTATGGGCAAAATTAAATTAACTCAAATGGTTTCCTGCGCGGGTTGAGTGGCAAAACTCGCCCCGCGCGATCTTGCTCAAGTTTTGGGTAAGTTACCAAAGCAAAATTTTTCTCAGGATGTTTTAGTTGGATATGAAACATCTGATGATGCCGGTGTGTTTAAATTAAATGAAGAAACCGCTCTTGTCCAAACAGTGGATTTTTTTACGCCTGTGGCAGATGAGCCGGAAATTTACGGAAGAATAGCGGCGGTAAATTCACTCAATGATATTTACGCGATGGGCGGAACGCCTCTGACCGCGCTTTCGATTGTTTGTTATCCGCAAAAGGGTGATTGGGAAGTTTTAGGGGAAATTTTAGAGGGTGGACAAAAAGCGCTTAATGAAGAAAATGTAGTTGTTTTGGGCGGGCATTCAGTTGATGATCGGGAGATAAAATTTGGCTATTCGGTAACAGGCGTAATAAATCCGAAGAACATTATTAAAAATTCAGGAGCGAAAAGCGGTGATATTTTAATTTTAACTAAACCGATTGGGACAGGAGTTATTAATACGGCAATAAAGTTTGAAAATGCAAGTGAAAGCGCTACTAATGCCGCGTTAAAAACAATGACCAAATCGGCTCAGGAAGCATCTAAAATTATGCAGGAAATAGGAGTTAACAGTTGCACTGACATCACCGGTTTTGGATTGTTGGGACACGCCTTTGAAATGGCAAAAGCGAGTTGCGTAACATTGAAAATTGAATCTGAAAATGTTCCGCTCCTGCCGGATGTTTTAAAATTAATTGAACAGAAAATGTTGACCAGAGGCGATAAAAATAATCGTGAGTACGTTGGAGAGACAATAAAATTCCACAGAAATATTACAAAGGAAATGCAAAGCGCGTTATTTGATCCACAAACTGCCGGCGGTTTGTTGATTAGTTTAGATGAAAATAAGGCGGAACGTTTTTTGAACGAAGTTGCGGATGCGAAAATCATCGGAACAGTTCGAACATTCAAAAAAGTTTTAATTGAAGTAAAATAAGAAAATGTATTATTTATTTATACTTGAATCAATCGGAACATCGGAATTGCTTTTAATAGGTTTAATCGCGCTGATCATTTTTGGTCCGCGCAAATTACCTCAATTTGCGCGAACAATCGGCAAGACAATGGCAGATTTGCGCCGCACCGGCGATGATTTCAAAAGAACCTGGACACAGGAAGTTTCATTTGAAAATGAAAAAAACAATTTTGGAAACGAACAAAACTTGCTTGATATGAAGTCTGTTAATGTTGAAAATACTATCGGACAAAGCGCGAATGTTGATGACAATAAAATCGCCGCGCCGCAAATAAAAAAAATAACTAAGGAAGATTTTGAGCGCAATTTTTCGATTAAGGAAACACCTGAGTTAAAAAAAACGCTGGTCGAATCCAATGCTACGGGCAAACGCGATTGGCTCTAGAAAAATCAGTAATCAAAATTTAGTTTTTTAATGAAACCAGACGAAACAAATCAGGAAGAATTAAACGGTCAGATGTCTTTTTTAGATCATCTGGATGAACTCCGCAAGCGCTTGGTGAAATCGGTAATTGTTGTAGTTATTGCATTTATGTTGTGTTGGGCGGTCTCTGCCGAAATTTATGAGTTTTTGGCTGTTCCGGGTCGTCAAGCCCTTTCAGAAGCGGAAAGGCGGGAAATTCCCCTTGAAGGTTTAACGGGTGATGAAAAAGTTTATATCTTAAGCAGTTTGCAGGAAGGCGAAGCGGTCAGTTACGTTTTCACAAGAGCGACTAAGCTCGGCATCAGCGTCGTCTCGCCCGGAACATCAGTCAAAGCAAAGGTTTTGAGAGACGGAACGGGCAATATCGGACTTTTTACCGATGATTTAATAATTGTCGGTAATGGAGTCCTGCCGAAAGGAATTAAACTGCCCGCAGATTTCAATCTTCAAAATGTACAGGAAGCGAGTGCGGAAGAGAGATTGATCGTTACCACCGCGCTTGAAGGGTTTACGCTTTATGTAACAGTTTCGCTTTATGCGGCGATTGCTCTTTCGGTTCCTTTTTTGTTGTGGCAGATTTGGGGTTTTATTTCGCCCGCGCTCTATCGCCACGAACGCGCGTATGT
>JACCRD010000058.1 GCA_013813755.1 Acidobacteriota bacterium
ATAATTTTATAATGTCTGCTATTAAACAGAGCGGATTTTATACTAATTTTATTATATACTATCAACAATATTTGTTAATTTTCCAAAATTGTTAAAGCGAATCTGCGTAATTTTATTTGCAAATTAAATTATCGAGGGAGATATAAATTTGAATAGCCAAAAGTTATCCGAGCTTTCATTTTCAAACAATCAGAATAATACTGACTTAGTGTGTTTATCTCATTTGCGTTGGGATTTCGTTTATCAGAGACCGCAGCATTTAATGAGTCGTTTTGCTCGCCGGCAGCGCGTTTTCTTTGTTGAAGAACCGATTTTTACGGACGATCTGACCAAACTCGAAATCAACAGGCGGGAAGATAATTTGTCGGTTGTCGTTCCGCATATTTCACATTCAGACCGCGAAACAAGAAATGTTGAAGAAATTCAGCGCGAATTGTTGGACAAACTATTTGATGAGCAAAAAATAAAACAATTTGTTTTATGGTTTTACACGCCGATGGCGATGTCGTTTGCTTCTCATTTGCAGGCGGAAGTGACAATTTATGATTGTATGGACGAGCTTTCGGCTTTCAAATTCGCTTCACCCGAATTACTGGAAAATGAACAAAAGCTTTTCAAAAAAGCTGATTTGGTTTTTACAGGCGGGCAAAGTTTATACGAAGCCAAAAAAGATCAGCACGAATGCGTTTTTGCATTTCCGTCGAGCATCGATGTTAAACATTTCAGCGAGGCGCGCAGTATTACAAAAGAACCCGCAGACCAGAAAAACATTGCGCGTCCGCGCTTCGGTTACTGCGGCGTGATAGACGAAAGAATTGACATTCAGCTTTTAGGCGAAGCGGCTAATTTACGACCCGAATGGCAATTTATAATGATCGGTCCAATTGTCAAAATCAGCGATCAGGATTTGCCCCGAAGGGAAAACATTCATTATCTCGGCGGCAAAGATTATCAGGAATTACCAGATTATATGGCAGGTTGGGACGTGGCTTTGATGCCTTTTGCCATAAACGAGTCAACAAAATTTATCAGCCCGACCAAAACACCGGAGTATCTGGCTGCCGGGAAACCAGTCGTTTCCACGCCGGTCCGGGATGTCGTACGTGTCTATGGCGAAAGTTCTTTAGTCCATATTGCTTCAACGGCAGACGAATTTGTCGCCGCCTGCGAAAAGGCTTTGCGGGAAAATGCGTCTGTAAGAATTGCCAAAGCCCATGAATTTTTAGCGAAAAATTCATGGGATAAAACGTGGTCGGAGATGCAAAAATTGATTTTAGAAAGTGTCGGTGAAGGCATAAAACTTGCAAGCGCATAATTGACTAATTTTCAGTGTATTTAATACGAACATAATACTCTAGAAACAAGGGGGAAATTTTACAAATGTTTGACTATTTAATTGTGGGAGCCGGATTCGCCGGCAGCGTTTTAGCCGAGAGACTGGCGAACGGTTCAGATAAAAAGATTTTAATTTGTGATAAACGTTTGCACATTGCCGGAAACGCATATGATTTTTATAATGACGAAGGTATTTTGATTCATAAATACGGACCTCATATTTTCCACACAAACTCAGCGGAAGTTTTTGATTATTTATCAAATTTTACGGAATGGCGTTCCTACGAACACAGAGTTTTAGCGAGTGTTGACGGGATGCTTGTCCCGATGCCGATCAATCTTGACACGATTAATAAACTTTACGGATTAAATTTGACTGCTTTTGAAGTTGAAAAGTTTTTTGAGTCGTTAGCTGAAAAGCGTGATCAAATTCGCACATCTGAAGATGTCGTCGTTTCAAAGGTCGGACGCGAACTGTACGAAAAATTCTTTAAAAATTACACGCGCAAACAATGGGGACTCGACCCTTCGGAACTAGACGCTTCCGTTACCGCCCGTGTTCCAACTCGCACTAATCGTGATGATCGTTATTTTACCGATTCACTCCAAGCGATGCCGAAGCACGGTTATACGCGAATGTTTGAAAAAATGCTCGATAATCCAAATATCAAAATTATGCTTAACTGTGATTACCGGGAAATTATCAACCAGATATCGTTTAAGGAAATGATTTATACCGGACCGGTTGACGCTTTTTTTGATTATCGTTACGGAAAACTGCCGTATCGTTCACTGGAATTCAAGCATGAATCGCACGATACTGAGCGATTTCAAAGCGCGCCAGTGGTTAATTATCCAAATGAACAAGCCTACACGCGCATCACGGAATTTAAGTATCTGACCGGGCAGGAACATAAAAAAACAAGCGTTGTTTATGAATTTCCGAAAGCCGAAGGCGATCCGTATTATCCGATTCCGCGCAAGGAAAACGCTGATATTTACGCGAAATATAAAGTTCTCGCCGAAGCGCGTTCAGATGTTCACTTTGTCGGACGGTTAGCAACTTATAAATATTACAATATGGACCAAATCGTCGCGCAGGCTTTGATGACTTACGGCAAAATAGTAGGGATGAAGCGCAAGGAAGCAACGATTAAAACAAAGCCTTTGGAAAAATCATTAGTAACTACCACAATCTTAAATAACGTAAGTGTGGCAAGTTCAAAATCGGCTTCACAAACGAGCTGACAATTTCAATAACTTATTGCGCTAAAAAAGTTTGGAGAGCTGTTTGATTAATCAAACAGCTCTCCAAACTTTTTTAATATTTATTTGATTTATGGTTTGAATAATTCCTTTTTTTGCTGATTACTCTCATTTAGTTCATCAGGGTCTTTGGTCAAAAGCAGTGTCGGCTGTTTTTCGCTGTTAATTCCGGTGCGCACCAAAAAATCTCCGCAGTTTACGGAGTAATACGCGCCGCCCAGAACTTTTCTCGGCGCAGCTTTTGGGAGATTTAAAGACTCGGACACCTTGTCGGCAAATTCTTCCGCCGAACCCCATCTGATTAAATATGAATAAGTTAACAAAATCGAAAACACTTTTTCGTTTCTAAACATCACCGTAACGCGTTCAATACCTTCCTGATGTTTTGGATTGCTAATTTGATTATTTAACGCGATACCGCTCGATATAACCGGATGATTTGAGATGATCATTGCCGGATATTCCCTGCGCACTTGAATTTTTTCCATATCGAGACTTAATCCGCGAAGCATCGGCGCTGCGCTGAGTTTCAAGCTGCACGGCGCACCCGAAGGTTTTTCAATAATTTTCGGAGGCGTTGAACGAACTGTCTGCGCGGTCGTTTCTAACATAAAAAAAACGGAGATTAAAATTAAAAAGTAAAGTTTCATTAGTTTTAAATGTTTTAAATCGAATTATTATTACGGACATTAAAAGACTGTGTTAAGCACAAATTAGATGCTCAGTATAAATAATTTGATCGCAAGTTTTTTATTTTTCTAATTTTAATTGAAAAAAGTGGCATCGGATAATGCAGATCACAATTTGAGCAGAAAAAGCTTAACAAAGTAACTTAGACGGTCGCAAGTTTCTGTATCTGAAAATGTATCTTCTAACTTTTTAAACAGAGCATAATTAAATGCTAAGATAAATTATAAAATTTAGTAAAATACTTTCTATTGCCTCTGCAAAAATTAGATAAAATAAAGGCTTTATGGCTTATCAGGTCATCGCTCGAAAATGGCGACCGCAAACATTCGAAGAAGTAACCGGACAGGAAGCGATTACACGCACTTTGCGTAATGCCGTCGAACACGACCGAGTTCATCACGCATATCTTTTTTCGGGCGCGCGCGGCGTTGGTAAAACTACGACGGCGCGGCTGCTTGCAAAAGCCCTTAACTGCCGCAAAACCGTTCAGCCAAATGCGAAACCCTGCGCGGCGACTGATGAAACAGTTTGTGAATCGTGTCTTGAAATTTCGGAAAGCCGTTCGATTGATGTGCTGGAAATCGATGCGGCTTCACACACGGGAATTGACGACATTCGGGAAACGATTCTGGAGAGCATCAACTTTAATCCCGCCCGCGACCGTTTCAAAGTTTTTATCATTGATGAAGTTCACCAGCTTTCCAAAGCCGCCTTTAACGCCTTGCTTAAAACTCTGGAAGAACCGCCCCCGCGTGTCGTTTTTATAATGGCAACAACCGAACTTCACAAAGTTCCCGACACAATTCTCTCGCGCTGTCAGGAATTTGAATTTCGGACAATCTCTACCGATAAAATTTTTAAGCAGCTCAGGAAAATATCCGAAGCTGAAAAAATTGAAAT
>JACCRD010000076.1 GCA_013813755.1 Acidobacteriota bacterium
GAACTATTTTATACTTCAAGCTACTCCACAATACATCATTAAACATCAGAAAATAAAAGACTTAGCTACTGGAAGAGTAATAGCCGAAGTGGTATAATTTACTCTGCTGGATAGTGAATTTTCTTGGTATTTCACGCATATTGAGTCAACCAAAGAGACAATTGTCTCTTTCACAATATGCGTGATTTTACCATACTTGGAGAAAAATCAATATGGCGAAAGAAATCACCGGATATACTGGCTTTGACAAACAAGCCAACAAATTTTTTTACAGATTTCAATACACTGATGAGCGTGAAAAAAGAAGGCAAGTAAGACGACTTTACGAATCAGAATCAAAAGCAAAACTCGAACTTCGTAAAGCCATCAATAAGCACGAACAGACTGGCGAGCATATTCATACCGGCGAACGAATGAAATTCAACGAACTCGCAGCACTTTATAATGCAAGCAAAGTGTTCGCGGCTGTTTATTCTTCAAATAGAAAAGTTGCCGGACTTCGTAGCTACAAAACAGTTGAGATAATGCTAGGGGTGTTAAAAGAGTATTTTGGCACAAGACTAATTAAATCCATTAGACCATCAGATATAGAGCAATACAAGAGTAAGCGACTCAATACAGCTACTAAAAATGATACTGAACGCGCTATTAGTTCAGTTAATCGTGAACTTGGTGTTTTAAGAGCAACTCTTAATTTTGCAGTTCGTGAAAGTTATCTGATGGCTAATCCATTCTCAAAATGTTCTGTAATTTCTAAAGCAGATGAGAATAAACGTGAACGCACCTTGTCGCGTATAGAGGAAGACAAACTCTTAGCTGCACTTGAGTATCGAAACAAGCAGAATAAGCAGACAATTATCCACATTAAGCCATTAGTAATAGCTGCAATAGATACTGGAATGCGACGTAGTGAATTATTCAAACTTTTGTGGAGTGATATAGATTTTGATAACAACATAATTCACATACGCGCTACAAATACTGTAACCCTCCCGTAAAATAGAACCAGATAAAATTACAGTTTTCGGTCAAAATAGTAAACTAAAGGAGAACCGAAAACAGTGACGAAAAGTAAATTTAGTGAGCATCAAATTATCAGTATTTTGAAGCAGACGGAGAACGGCAGAACGGTCTCAGAAGTTTGCCGCGAGAACTCGATTTCGAGTTCAACTTATTTCAAGTGGAAAACCAAATATGGCGGAATGGAAGCGTCTGATCTGAAACGGATCCGAGATTTGGAAGATGAAAACCGGCAATTAAAAAGAATGTTTGCCGATCTTTCTCTGGAAAATCGCGCACTCAAGGATGTAATTGAAAAAAAGCCCTGGAGCCGATAGCCAAACGAGCGGTGGTTTCACATTTGCAGAATGAGCATCATTTAAGTGAACGCCGCGCCTGTCGGCTGGTCAATCTGGCAAGATCGGTTTACCGCTATGCGGCGCATCCGCGCGATGATAGTGAAGTTCAATCGGCTTTGGCAGAACTGGCAGCAAAGCATCCTGAATTCGGATTCAGGAAGATGTTTTTGATGCTGCGGCGACTCGGGCATATTTGGAATCACAAACGGGTGTATCGCATCTATTGTCAATTGAAACTGAATCTCAAACGCAAACATAGCGACGAATTCCGGTAAGAAACCCGCTGCCGCTGGCGGTTCCGGCAGGAGTTAATCAGGTCTGGTCGGCTGACTTTATGAGCGACGCTCTTTGGGATGGCAGGCGTTTTCGCACTTTCAACGTGATTGACGACTTCAATCGGGAGGCTTTAGCCGTTGAAATTGACACGAGTATTTCAGCAGTGAGAGTGATTCGTATTCTCGACCAAATCGCCGCTTGGCGCGGATTACCGGCGCGCATCAGATTCGATAACGGACCGGAGTTGACGGCTTTAGCAGTCGCTGATTGGGCGGAGGAAAATGGAGTTGAGTTGGCATTCATCAAGCCGGGATGCCCAATGCAAAACGGCTTTATTGAACGCTTCAATCGAAGCTACCGAGAAGCGGTTTTGAATATGTATATTTTCGAGACTTTGGAAGAGGTTAAAACTGAAACTGAAAAGTGGCTCGATATTTATAATCAGCATCGCCCGCACGACTCGTTGGGCAATCTAACGCCGGTAGAATATTTACGAAAATTCAACCAGAAAACTGTAATCTGAATTGGTATCGGTTAAGGGAGCTTTACAATTGGGACGTGAGGGCGAAACAGCGGCTTTGTATGAACGTCGCTCGTTTCCCTGACGTTGCGCGTAGCCGGTTTCGCCCCACGTCAATTCGGTCGTTGGGCGGCTATCTTTTGAACTCAAAAATTTATGTGGGAAATAGAAAATCATTTCAAAGTTCGTATCGGCGGCAATACTTATATTGACACGCCGAATATCGTTACTTACAAAGGCGAATCATTGTTCACCTTGAAAC
>JACCRD010000104.1 GCA_013813755.1 Acidobacteriota bacterium
GGACTTGACCGATTTA
The DNA here is from genome assembly GCA_013813755.1 of Acidobacteriota bacterium. Lineage (GTDB taxonomy): Bacteria > Acidobacteriota > Blastocatellia > Pyrinomonadales > Pyrinomonadaceae. The sequence goes on from JACCRD010000104.1 coordinate 17, forward strand.
ACGTAATCTTTAAAAAATTTTCCTTTAAGGGCTTGGCGCGTTTTCAGTTGGGTAAAAGCGTAACCGTGCTGAACGCCGAGAAAAATCAGCGATTGCCCAACCGCCGCCCGCCACCGAAAGCTTTCGTCAACGGTTAGCGTAGTATCCTTCGCGTCGTCGGACAAATCCGTGATTAATGATCGCGCAGGCAAAGACGATTTACGGTCGCCAACAGTTGTAGCGTCGTCAAATATTAACCGCCTTTCGCGTTTGCCGGTAAAATAAAAATTTGTCGCCAAGCCGTTACTTTCTGTTTTACCGAAGGCATCGAGTCGTTTGGTTTTCTGCGTAAACCTTTCAGCGTCGCTTTTCGGTTCGGCAGCATTTTTCACGCCAACTTTTGCTTGTAAGATATGTTGCAAATCAGTCGAATCTACTTTTTTGCCGTCGCTCTCGGATTTTTTTAAATCTGCTTCGTCATTAGTCGGCAGTCCAACTTGCGGCGCTTTCAATTGTGCTTGAGCATCCGAATCTGGAATCCAATTTTTATCCTGGGCTGAAAGCCCCGGCGAAAAAATTATAAACAAACTCAAACAGATGACAAAAATCAAATAGCTGCAATTATTTAAAAACATTTGTGTTAAATCCTTTGTTGTTGAAAAGCCTGCTGATTTATGAATTTTATTCCATCTCTGATTCGTCAATATCAAAATTCGCGTAAACATTTTGCACGTCGTCGTGGTCTTCAATCGCTTCGTAAAGTTTGAGCATCTTCTGCGCGTCCGTGCCTTCGAGTTTGATGTAATTTTGCGGAATCATTGAAACTTCGGCGGCTTCCGGTTCGATTCCTGCCGTTTTTATCGCTGTGTTGACCGTTTCAAAACTATCGGGCGCGGTTAAAATTTCAAAGCTGTCGCCGTCGTCCTGCACATCGTCAGCACCGGCTTCGATGGCAATTTCAAAAAGTTCTTCTTCAGGCTTGGCGTTTTTACCGACTACGATGTAGCCTTTTTTATCGAACATCCACGCGACCGAACCCGCTTCGCCGAGATTGCCGCCGTTTTTCGAAAACAGATGGCGTAGTTCGGCGACGGTTCGATTGCGGTTGTCGGTCATCGTTTCAATCAACACGGCGACGCCGCCGATGCCGTAACCTTCGTAAGTTATTTCTTCGTAATTAACGCCTTCGAGTTCGCCCGTTCCGCGTTTGACGGCGCGGTCAATCGTGTCATTCGGCATATTGGCGGCTTTGGCATCAGTTACCGCTTTGCGCAGCCGCGCGTTTGATTCGAGGTCGCCGGTGCCGCCCGTCCGCGCCGCGACCGCGATTTCTTTTATCAATTTGGTAAAAACCTTGCCGCGCTTGGCGTCTAACGCACCTTTTTTGTGTTTAATTGTGTGCCACTTGGAATGTCCGGACATTTTTGTAATTTCCTGTTTTTTTGGGATTTAGACGAAAGAGAAAATATATCACGCCAAAAAATTTCTTCGCAAATACATTTCGTTACAATTTTTTTACAATGCCGTCACGTTCATTTCACTCGCGCCTGTTTTAATTCAAATCAGAGAGGAATTTTTGACATTATGCAAAAAGAAACGACCGTGCTTTTATTATGCGTTTTAGTACTGTTTGCCGACGGCATCTGTTTTTGGCAGACACTGAATCTGTGGCAGGAAGCCGAAATCAACCTGAGTAAATTTTTTTTGAGCGCCATCGCGATTTTGCAAATTCTACTGGCGTTTTTAATTGTTTGGCTCAGTTATTTTCTGCTGCGAAAAACTCGCTTTAAACAATTTAGAAAATTAAAAGTTGAACAAAGTTGAGAGTTTTTCAGAATTGGCGCCGAATATTTTTATTTGTTTGATTTTTGCGGTCTGACCGCTCAATATCTCGACCGCGCTCTTCGACACGCCGAATTGTTTTGCCAGGACTTTGATTAATTCCGCGTTTGCCGCTCCGTCAACCGGCGGCGATGCAATTTTAATTTTCAACACCCCGTCGTGTTTGCCAACAATTTCGCTTACCGAAGCTCGCGGCACAATGCGCACGATGAAAATTAAACTGCCGTCCTTTTCGGTAAATTTCATTTCTAAAATTATAAGACAAATAACTACCAATAAACACCGATAGATACAAATAAGATGAACGCATTTTCGCCAATTACATTTATCTCGTTTACCCTTAATCTAAGTTATCAGCGTTTATTTTCTTAATAAACAAATGTCCGCAGCACAATTGATTGCAGAAACCCAAGCACGAGCAAAATCAGCATCGCTGAAATATCAAACATCCCGATTGGCGGAATAAGGCACTGGACGGGCAACAAAACCGGATCGGTCACGCGCCGCACAAAACCGAGGAAAGTGTTGCGCGTAAAAACAAACCACGTCGAAAGAAAGCGTATAAAAATAAAC
>JACCRD010000123.1 GCA_013813755.1 Acidobacteriota bacterium
TCATAAGTCAGTTCTTTGAAATTGACTTCCTTAAGTTTCAAATTCAAATGAAATTGAAACATCTTTTCAACGACGGGACGCACGATGTCAGGACTTGAGCCAGGCTTCATAAAATCGAGGTCAATCAAATCCTGCGCGATTCCCGCCGGGTCTTTGGCGACGACGTGGAAAAATGCGTCAATCATTTTCGACTGCAGTTGCGGCGAGATGCGCCCGACCATTCCGAAATCGAAAAACGCCAATCTTCCGTCGGGCATTACCAGCAAATTTCCCGGATGCGGGTCGGCGTGGAAAAATCCGTCTTCGAGAAGTTGTTTTAAATAAGTGCGAATAAGCAGACGATTGACTTTTTCCGGCGAAACATTGCGAGCACGAAGTTCGTCTAAAGCCGTAACTTTCGTGCCGTGAATGAATTCCATCGTCAAAACTTTCTCGGTCGTCGCGTTCCAGTAAATTTTTGGGACGTGGACGTTTGTCCATTCCTTAAAATTTTCGTGAAAGCGTTCGGCGTTGCGACCTTCCGCCGAATAATCCATTTCTTCGTGAACAGTTTCATCAAACTCGCGCAGCATTCCCGCCCAATCCGCATTTTCATTTAGAGACGGAAATCTTTCCGCAAATTTTGTAACTTTTCGCAAAATCTCGATGTCGCCTTTGATAATACCGTTCAAATTCGGACGCTGAACTTTGACGGCGACTTCTTCGCCCGTAAAAAGTTTGGCACGATAAACTTGCCCTAAAGACGCGGCGGCGATCGGTTCGACATCGAATTCGGCATAAACTTCGTTGATTTTTCGCCCCAACTCTTTTTCGATTCTGGCAAATGCAATCTCATTCGGAAACGGCGGCACGTTATCTTGCAATTCGCCCAACGCTTTGACAAACGGCAAGGGCAAAAGGTCGGCGCGTGTTCCCAAAGACTGCCCAATTTTGATAAACGTCGGACCTAAATTTATTAAATTTTCTTTGAGCCAAACGGCTTGCTTTTCTTGATTTGATTCTTTATTCTGCTCGCCGCCGATAAAAAACCGGCGAAGAAGCAGCATAAAATCGTGAAAAAACGCGAGGTTTGCCTGATGAAATTTTTCGCCGAGAACGGCAAGCCAGGTTAATTTTCGGGCAATTTCCAATCGCGTTTCTGATTGTTTTCGGTGTTGCGCGTGATGTAGCTCGTATTGGTCGAGATACAAATAAAGGGCAAGCATTCCGATAACTTTCGACACTTTGAAAAGCCGAAAATATCCGCCGATTCCGTGATAATTTTTCTCGACTTCGGTTTCCTTTTTGATTAAAAGTTTTTCTTCGGCAATTAACTGTTCGTTAGAAATTTGCTTTGAAACGAGAAGATTTTTCGCTGGAAGCAATGCATGAATATCGTCTGCGCCGTTGTCGTTCCCCAAAATCGGCTCAATCATTTTTTCTTTGAACATTAAATCGTTCACATTCTCGCGTGTCGCCAAATCGTTTTGCATAAGTGTATTTAGAGTCACAAAAAATGCTTTGATTTGCAACAAACCTTATAAACTAAAATTTTCACACGATGCTGAGCGAATTTTTTACACCGAGCCGCTTGAAATAGTTCAAAGCTCGGTTTGAGTCTTTTGCAATCTGAATTTTTAACTCTTCAATTCTGTCGAACTTTCGTTCATCACGGATGCGGTGCAGAAAACGGATGCGCAAAACGTCGCCGTATAAATCGCCGTCGAAATCGAAAATGTAACTTTCAATCGACGGTTCTTTATCGCCGGCAAAAGTCGGTCGCACGCCCACGTTCGTTACGCTTCGCCGCCAAACGCCGCCGATTAAATTCGCCGTCGCGTAAACGCCGTATTTCGGAATAATGCGATTTTTCGGTTTCAAATTCGCAGTCGGAAAACCGATTGTGCGCCCGCGCTGGTCACCGCGAATGATTTGACCTTCGATGCCGTAAGGTCTGCCGAGCATCGCGCGCGCGCGATTAACTCGTCCGTCGGCAAGAAGTTCGCGGATTTTCGATGAAGATATTCGCCGACCGCGCAAAGAAACTTCGGCAACTTCGTCGGCAAAAAATCCGAGTTCCTGGCTCATTTTTCGCAAAAGCTCGATATTTCCACTGCGATTTTTGCCGAACGCGAAACCTTTTCCCAAGTAAACTTCCTTTGACTGCAATCGATTGTGAATGACTTCGCTCAAAAAATTTTCCGCGTCTTGCGCGGCGAAATCTCGACTAAAATTAACGACAATCGCCTGCTTGATTC
>JACCRD010000160.1 GCA_013813755.1 Acidobacteriota bacterium
GTCTGACCGCTGGCGATAAAATGATAAGTGTTGCGCGCGTCGGTCGCGTTTTTCAGCGGTGTCGCCGAAGGGTCTTTGCCGCGCTTTGTCGTGCCGGTCAAAACTTCCAGAGCCTTGGCGTAGGCGACGATGTGAACGCCGCCGCGCACGAGCAAATAACCGACGGCGGCGCGCGCGCACGGGTCGCTCGTCATCTCGTAGACGCGCATTTTGTTGGCGCGCGCTCCGCATTCTAAAAAGAAGTTGTGCAGTAAATCGAGCTTTAAATTGCCGCTCGAAAATACGTTGTCGCCCGACCACGGCTTACCCATCGAATCAATCGGTAAAGCAGTCTGACCGCTGGCAATAAAATGATATGTGTTGCGCGCGTCGGCTGCGCCGGAGAGCGGCGTCGCCGACGGGTCTTTGCCGCGCTTTGTCGTTCCGGTCAGCAGCAGATTGATGGCGTAAGAAACGGTTTCGATGTGACTGTATTCTTCGGCGGCGATGCTCGAAATCAAATCGTAAAACGGACGCAGTTTTTTGCGACCGCGAAAATTGAACGATTGATACGTGTAATTCATCAATGTAGACATCTCGCCGAATTTGCCGCCAAGCAGTTCCTGGACGGCGGCGGCATCATTCGCCGACGGATTTTTCGGACGCGGCAAATCGACCGCTATTTTATCAAAACGTGAAATCATTTTTTTCTCCCTTAATTCGTAAAATTGCTGATGATGAATCGTCGCCTGCATCTCCCGACAGTTAAAAACGCAACTGATTAATCATCTTTTGTTTTGCCAAATCGAGCGAAGTTGATGGGCTAGACGCTCGCTTGACTTTGATTGAATCAACTAATAAGTTTACAAACTCTTTGTGCGATGTGCTTTAATTATTTTGAACAAAAATTATTTCAATCAGTGTTTCAAATTTTTTGGTAACGCATTCAACGTTTGTAAAAAAAGTATAACTTACGGCGCGTCCAAATTACTATGAGAATATAAAAAAACGAATCGGGCTATGAATAATCGCTCAAAAATTAATTCATAGCCCGATTCGTTTCTACTGATAATTTCGCTTAATCGGCAAATTCAACTTCGACCTTGTGTGGAATAATTCCCTTTTCAAAACCTTCGTCAAGCAGGCGGCGCACACTTTTTCTACCCCTTTCGCCGTAATCGAGCGTCAAGTCATTAACCCACATCGCCACAAATCGATCGGCGAGTTCCGGCGGCATATCGCGGGCAAACTGCATCGCGTAAGCCATCGCGTCTTCGCGGTTATCGAGCGAATATTTAATGCTTTTGTGCAGACATTTCGAGACTTTTTGCATTAATTCTTCGCCCAGATCGCGTTTGATGACATTGCCGCCCATCGGCAGCGGCAGACCGGTTTTTTCAAACCACCATTCGCCCAAATCCAAAACTTTATCCAGCCCGATTTGTTTGTAAAAAAGCTGCCCTTCGTGAATCAGAAGTCCCGCGTCGGCTTTGCCTTTTTTCACCGTGTCGATAATTTCATCAAACGGCACAACGACATATTCAAAATCCTGATTATAAATTCTGAGGGCGAGAAACGCGCTGGTCAATTCGCCCGGAACGGCGATTTTCATATTCGGAATTTCTTCGGGTTTGCGTTGTTCGCGGGAAACGAGAATCGGTCCGTATTTGTCGCCGATGCTCGCCCCGTGCGGCAGGAGCGCGTATTTATCAGAAATATAAGCGTATGCGTGAAAGCTGATCGCCGTTACGTCAAACACGCCGTTTTTCGCGTCTTCGTTGAGTGATTGAATATCTTTGAGCGTGTGTTCAAACTTCAAGCCATTGGTTTCAAGTTTGTTCGTTGCCAAACCGTAAAACATAAAGGCGTCATCTGAATCCGGCGAATGCGCAACGGTTATCGTTCTTTTTGAGGAGGCTGCTTCCATAAAATTAAATTTGTCCGTAGAAAACTTTCGTTGTGTAAAGAATATCTATTTTACCGTTTTCCGCGTGTTCTGCAAAAAGCGATTCGAGGTTTTCAAGCATTTCTCCGAAGCGCGGATTTTCCTTTAAAGGAATGTAGGATGATGAAAGCATTCTGCCTTTTAAGCCTTCAAAATCTACTGTCTGTTTATTTTGAAAAACGGCTTGGCATAAGTCAGTCCGAAAAAAATCCATTAAAGTTTCACTTGTAATATTTTCGTGACGGACAATTTCATAATCGGTGCCGAATTTGATCAAAAGACTTTCGTAATCGCGCAGAAACGCCGTCGTGTCTAATTGGCGTTCATTCCAAATCAAAGCGACAAAACCTTTATCTTTCAAAATTCGCCTGAATTCTTTTCTGGTTTTGGCGCGGTCAAACCAGTGAAAGGCTTGCGCGGATACGACAAAATCAACGCTTTTATCGGCAAGCGTCGTATTTTCAGCCGTCCCGTCAACAGTCTGAAATTTTGGAAAGCTTGTTAAAAATTTTTCCGCCGCCGCTCGCATCGACGCATTCGGTTCAATGCCAAAGACCATGCTGCCATTTTCGAGAAAAATTCTGGCGGAGATTCCCGTTCCGGAACCGATGTCAGCGACGATCGAAGAAGTTTGCAGATTCATTTTCGACACAAATAAATCCAAAACTTCTTTTGGATAGTTTGGTCGGTGTTTAACGTAATCTTCGACGCGATTTGAAAATCTTTCGATTGTATCGGACATAATTTATTCTTTAGTGGTAAATGAAAAACAAAAACTTCCCATTTACCGTTTACCACTATTTAACTTCTTCTCCCGTCCACTGCGTTTTGCGCGAATGCGGAATCTCAAATTGATCCAAAATGCGAAAACATAAGTGATCGACTAAATCATCGATCGTTTTCGGTTGATGATAAAAGCTCGGCGAAGCGGGCAGAATGGTCGCGCCGACGCGCGAAAGTTTGAGCATATTTTCCAGATGAATTGCGTTAAAAGGAGTTTCGCGCGGAACTAAAAGAAGCTTTCGACTTTCTTTCAAACAAACGTCGGCGGCGCGATGAATAAGATTTGTTCCCGCCCCCGAAGCAATCGCGCCGAGAGTTCCCATCGAACATGGCACGACGATCATCCCCGCTTGTTTATTTGAACCTGATGCCGGTTTTGCCGCGAGATTATCGAGCCGCCAAAAGCGTATAATTTTAGAATCTTTGGCAAGCCCAAGCCAATTGTTGATTTTCTCCGCCGTCGGTTCGCGCAAATTGACATTCATTTCGACCTGCGCGACTGTCGGAACGATGTTCGACATTATTAAGTTTATTGTTTCAACCGCGCCGCTTGCCGCAAGGAGCTGCAGTGTACGATATGCGTAAATTGTGCCGGACGCGCCCGTAATTGCCAGAGTCAATTCCATAAATATAATCTCAGAGACTCAACATTATCATTTTTGCGGAATTTAATTCTATCGGACACAGATTTGATACACGCAATTTTTGTAAATTGTATTGATTTAACTCAAATATTGGTAGACATTTCTTAAAATTGTATGATTTCAAATCATCATAAAAGATATTATAATCTTACAAATTGTGTATATTTATTGTTAAACAAAGTTTTTATCAAATGGCACACCGTTTGCAACAGAGGAAAACCAGAAGACGTAGACACGAGTAATTTGAAAGCGGGTAAATAATTACGTTTGATTTGATTAATATTTTTCCTTAACTATTTTTTTTGTGAAAAGAAGCGGTGAACATTCGCCGCTTCTTTTTTTGTCTTTAAAATTTTATTTCGTGCTACGTGTGCGGTTAAGATAGTTTTATGAAGGAAACCAGCATTGAAGAAATTTTATCGGCGCACGCAAGCGGCGCAATTTCAATAACAGAAGCAACCGAAAGCATCAAAAATTTATCTTATGAAGACATCGGGTTCGCGCGAATCGATCATTCACGCGCTGAAAGGCAGGGTTTTCCTGAAGTAATTTTCGGACAAGGCAAAACAAAAGAGCAAACGCTCGGCATTTTCGAAAAGCTGATCGCTCGCTCGCCGAATGTTCTAATAACCCGGACCAGCGCTGAAGTTTTCGGCGCGATTCGCAATATCTACACCGATGCTGAATGGCACGAATCAGCCGCTTTAATTCGTGTCCGGCGTGATACGACAGAACTTGGAG
>JACCRD010000171.1 GCA_013813755.1 Acidobacteriota bacterium
CTATTCTTCGGTAACCGCTTCTATGTCCTTTTGTCTCGCGCTTCTTCTCCAAGTTTTTTTGGTATTAAAACCTTTATCGGCACGCTGTTGACAATCCCAGCAAATGCTCTGCGTTTCGTTAGACGGATTGACAAAAGTTACGTAATGATCCACTTCACGATCACATTCAACGCATCTCGTAACAGGTTTTGGCTCGGCATTATTAGTAATCATTTCAGTCACTTTAAAGTTTCCCCCTCGAAAATCGAATTCTTTCTATATAAAAACTTTTGTCTCTTCAACAGTGTAGTTCGACTGCGCTGGATTTTACAAAAGCGGAGACGCGGCTTGATAAAAGTTTCGGCAAACCATTTATAATATAAATGCAAGACGTCTCTTACCACGTTTTGCTAATCGAAAAAGTTAACAAACAGATGAAAAAAATATTGTCCTTACTTTTAATATGCTTCTACTCGTTTCAAGTTTTTGCGCAAGACGCGAATCCACGCGCTTTGCGCGGAAAAATTGTTGATGAGTTTAACTTGCCGATTGCCAAAGCAAACGTAAAAATTCTCTCAAACTTCAGTGAAACATTATGTCAAACGGAACAGGAAGGAAATTTTTTGTGCGCGATAGATTTCAATGAAAGTTTTACGTTAATTATCGAAGCGGAAAACTTCGCCGTTTTGCGCCGGAAATTTGAATCGACAGCGGATTTTTCGCAAGCGGGTGTTTATAAACTTTTGCCCGAATCGGTGCGCGAAGAAGTAGTGGTGACGGCAAACCGCACGGAAACGCGGCTCGGCGAAACTCCGGCGAGCGTGGTGACGCTTTCTGAAACGGAAATAGAGACAACCGCCGCGCCGACAATTGATGACGCGCTCCGGCAGACGGCGGGATTTTCGCTGTTTCGGCGGACGGGGAGCCGCAACGCGAATCCGACGGCGCAGGGCGTTTCTCTGCGCGGCGTCGGGGCGAGCGGGGCGAGCCGCAGTTTAGTTTTGTTTGACGGCGTTCCCCTGAACGATCCGTTCGGCGGCTGGGTGCAGTGGAATCGTGTTGCGCCGATTGCGGTTGAGCGCGTTGAAATTTTGCGCGGCGGCGCGTCGAGTCTTTACGGCAATAATTCTTTGAGCGGAACAATCAATATTTTACCGAAGAGGGCGCGTGAAAAATATGCGTTTTCAGCGGAAGTTTTCGGCGGGACGCAGCGGAGTTTTTCAGGTTCGACTTTTTTTGGTTTTAAGCGAAATGATTGGAGCGCGGATTTTGTCGCGTCGAGTTTTCAAACAAAAGGTTATATTTTGATTGACGAAAGTGTACGCGGAATAATTGACAGTTTTGCCGGTTCGAGAAATTCAAATTTTTCAGTTCGCGTCGGAAAAAATTTTGGTGAAAAAGCGAGCGTCTTTTTCAAACCGTCCTTTTTTGGCGAATCGAGAACTAACGGAACGCCGGCGCAGATTAATCGAACACACATTCGGCAATTTATTCTCGGCGGAGATTTGGGAGTTCAAGGTTCAAGGTTTAAGGTTCAAGGTTTAAGATTTGATTGGAGAGTTTATGGCGGAACACAGGTTTATGACCAGACATTTTCCGCAGTCAGCGCGGATCGAAATAGCGAAACTTTGAATCGTCTGCAGCGCGTTCCGGCGCAAAACATCGGTTTTTCCGGTCAGTTTTCCGGCGTTATCGGAGAAAAGCAAACAATTGTCATCGGACTTGAAGCAAGAGAAGTGCGCGGCGCGAGCGACGAAATCGGATTTTTTAATAATCGCGCAACTTCCTCAAGCGGTGCAGGCGGACGCGAGCGAACCTTTGGTGTTTTTGTGCAGGATTTTGTGCGAATCGGTTCAAAGCTTATTTTGACAGGCAACGCGCGTTTCGATTCATGGAGAAATTTCGCGGCGTTAAATTCGACGCGGACGCTTGCCAACAATCAAACAATTACTACAAATTTTGCGGATCGGCGCGAAACGGCGTTTAGTCCGCAAGTTTCAATGCTTCTTCAAGCGACAAAAAATTTATCCTTTTTCGCCGTTGCTTCAAAAAGCTTTCGTGCTCCGACTTTGAACGAACTCTACAGAGGCTTTCGTGTCGGCAATATTGTTACGCTTTCAAACGAAAACTTACGGGCGGAAAAAGCAAACAACTTTGAGGCAGGCGCGAGTTTTGCAAAAGATAAAATTTATATTCGCGGAAACATTTTTTGGACGGAAATTTCGCAGCCGATTGCCAATGTAACTTTGTCGGCAACGCCTAATTTGATTACGCGCCAGCGGCAAAATGGCGGTACGACAAAAGCGCGAGGTTTAGAAGTTGAGGCGGAAACGAAGGTTGGGAATTTTAATTTCTCCGCCGGTTATTTGCTGGTGGATTCACGCGTTACCGAATTTTCCGCCAATAAAAGCCTGGAAAATTTGTTTGTGCCGCAGGTGGCGCGTCATCAGATGACTTTTCAGACAAGATACGCAAAACGCGCTTGGAGTTTCGCGCTTCAGGGACGCGCTTCCTCCGCGCAGTTTGACGATGATTTAAATTTGTTTCGGCTTGAACCTTATTTTCAGCTTGACGGATTCGCGGCAAAGAAATTTAAGGGAAATTGGCAGATTTTTGTCGGCGTGGAAAACGTTTTTAACTCCAGTTATTCAGTTGGTAGAACTCCGATTAGAACAGTTAGTTCACCTCTGAATTTGCGCGTTGGCGTCCGTTGGAACTGATATGAATTCAAATTAAAAAGTGAATGACAAAACCGGATGTTTTATCATTCACTTTTTAAGAATATTTGTATAAAAAAATTATTCCGGCGGACCCGAACAGCCCTCGCCGTGGAGGGCGGGAATTTTTGTGCTGATAATCGGGTAATTTTCTGCCGTCGCGTTTATCTCAAGCCAATTCATATATTCTTCGGGAATCGACATATCGGAAAAAATCGCTTCAACCGGACATTCCGGCAGGCAGGCGTCGCAGTCAATACACGCGTCGGGATTGATAAGAAGTCTATCGGGCAGTTCGTGAAACGCCTCGACGGGGCAAACCGCCGCGCAATCGGTATATTTGCATTCGATGCACGGTTCAGCCACGATATATGTCATCTCTAAAAAATCTCCTTGTTCACGTTCTAAAACTCAAACTAAAAACCTAATATTGAAAGCATAACTTGTCAAATCGGGTTAGACAAGTGATAGAATGCCTGAACATTTAAAACTTCGTATTGCGAAACAAATAAAGGGAAAAGCAGATGAAAAATTTGAAGGCGGAGCGCGAATTGTCACTGGATTTTTTGCGCGTGTGCGAAGCGGCGGCGATTGAATCGGCAAAAACGATGGGGCAGGGCGACCGTAAATATTCCGATCACGTCGCGGTTGAAGCAATGCGCGAAGTGATGGATACAGTTCCGATGCGCGGGCGAATTGTCATTGGTGAAGGCGAACGCGACGAAGCGCCGATGTTGTATATCGGCGAAGAAGTCGGCGGCGGTGGTTACAGCGATGAGGTTCGAGAATCGTTTCCCGAAATCGACATCGCCGTTGACCCGCTCGAAGGCACAAATCTGTGCGCGGTCGGAGCAAATAACGCGATTGCCGTTTTAGCGGCGGCGGAACGCGGCGGTTTGCTCAACGCGCCCGATATTTATATGGACAAAATCGTCGTCGGACCGAGCTGTCGAGGGGCGGTTGATATTGACGCATCCGTGAAGGATAACCTAAAAAATATCGCCCGGCGTTTGGGGCGCGACGTCGACGATTTGACCGTGATCTGTCTTGACCGCTCGCGTCATAAACAAATTATCGATGAAGTCCGAGCGGCGGGCGCGAGAATCCGTTTGATTAGCGACGGTGATCTTTCGGCGGGAATTGCGGCAGCGGTTGCTGGAACAAATATCCACGCGCTGATGGGCATCGGCGGCGCGCCCGAAGGCGTGATTACAGCGGCGGCAATGAAATGCCTGAACGGTGAAATACAGGCAAAACTCGTTTTTGACCCGGAACGGCTCGGCGTCGACAAATCCAAAGTTCCGCCGGCAGGCGTCGTCATCAAGCGGCTCAAAAAAATGGGCATCGAAAATCTTGATAAAGTTTATGACACGAATGATTTAGCGCCGGGCAGAAAAATTATTTTTGCGGCAACGGGCGTGACCGACGGCTCACTTTTGCGCGGTGTCCGATTTTTCGGCGCGGGCAAGCGCACGCATTCGGTTGTGATGACGACCGAACCGAAGAGCATCCGGTTTGTTGATACAGTTCACGTCGAGGGCGGACCCGACGTGGTGATTCGATTTTAAGCGTTTTCGGCGCGTATTTTTTGCATCGCAGTTAAATCCAAATGCTAATTTCAAATGAAAATTATGTTTCACAAACAGCAAGCGGAAAAATTCGTCGGCAAGCGATTTTCGTCTGGAGCATTTCACTGTTGATCGCGGCAATTTGGGTTTTTCTGATTGTTTTCGCGCCTTTTAGCGAGGCGAATAATCTGCCGGGCATTTCAAATTATCTCTATAATTTTTTTGGTTTTTTGTGTCATCAGGATCCGGCGCGCTCGTTTCATCTTGCAAACGAAGCTTTTGCCGTTTGTTCCAGATGCTTCGGCGTTTACTCCGGGTTATTGTCCGGTTTCGTTTTATACCCTTTTTTGCGCCCCTTTGAAGAAACAAATCCGCTTCCCCGCTTGTGGCTTTTTTTGGCTTTAATTCCGATGGCAATTGATTGGTCGCTCGGGTTTTTCGAAATTTGGGAAAACACGCATTTTTCGCGTTTTCTGACCGGTTTAATTGTCGGAACGGCTTGCGCGGTTTTTATCATACCTGCGTTAGTTGAAATAGTTCAGCTCTTATCAAACAGAAAAACAGAAAAAAAGGTAGCGGGCTGAAAACCTTTTCACGTGTAAGTTTAATTATTTTCCTGCCAAATTTTTTATTTATAGAATGTCGGGTGCGGTGGTGCGACTCATATCTATGCTGCCAAAAATTCCAACGCCATTTAAGACTCAACGAATTAGCGATTTGGTGGAAGCCGAGCGTAACGCTTAACAATAATTGAGAATAGTAAAACAGGAATGAAATTGGCTTCATAAAACACCTCCTTAATCGATAAACGTTCGAAACATTTGATCTAGTTAAATGATGTCTTGAACGGCTAAAAAAGTTAATAAGGATGAACTAATCTTTCGATAGTTCATCCTTATTCCCCCTTGTTCAGCGTAAAAACGCTACCTAATGAATCTTAATAATGCTTGCGCATTAACTAAGTGCAGAATAATGAGGTAATGCACCTTTTTTCAATAGTGCAAAATGAGGTGTGGCACTTATCTTGATTCATTAGCTTGATTATTAATTTAGCTCAAGAAAAAACTTTTGTATGTCTGCTACCGGACAGAATAAAATAATTTTTCATGTTAATTTTATTTATCGTTGATTTTTCATTTGGGTTAAAACCATGGGCGGGCTTTTTATCGAATATAAAAAGCCCGCAATTTTCCCTACCTTTCACCTCTGAAATTAGAAGTTTTTTGCAAGGTAAAAATTATGCTCTCTTCAAACCCACGTATTCTTTACGTAGATGATAAAGACTGTTATCAAATGATTGATTTGATGCTTAGTTTGGCAGCGCCCGGCTATGAATTTGTCGGAGTGACGAGTGCCGAAAAAGCAATACACATAATGGCAAAGGAAAAGTTCGATCTTTATGTTCTTGAATACCAGATAGCGGGGACATCAGGAATCGAGCTGTGCCGCCACATTCGTCGATCCGACTCGAAAACGCCGATTCTGTTTTTTACCGGAATGGCGCGCGTCGCAGACCGAAAGGTCGCAAAAGCGGCGGGCGCCACTGAATATTTTGTCAAGCCGAACGACCTTGAGCAGATAGTAGAAACGATTGCGCGGCTTTTGAATAAAGTAAATAAAGGCTCATCAATTCCTGAAACAAAATCTCATTTAGAATTAAAGCTTCAAGCCGCATAAATTGTTATGTGCGGTCATTAGGATTTTCGTTTTATGCTGTCAAAAGTTTGAATCGCCTGCATGATTGTTTTGTAACATTCACAGGTTTCGCCTTCCAGCGCGGCGCGGTCAAGAATGGTAATACGACCGCGATTATAGTCAATTATTTTTTTATCAAGTAACAGTTTCGAAGCGATTGAAATTGTCGAACGATTTACTCCGAGTAAATTGGCTATCGTTTCCTGAGTAAGAAATATTTCTTCACAATGCGAGCGGTCGGCGAGTGTGAGCAGCCAGCGGCTCAGGCGTTCGACGGCACGGTGTGTTTGATTGCACAGAGCTGTCTGCGCAGTTTCGGTAATTCTCGCTTCGAGGCGGCTAAGAATCAAATCGTGAAGCGCGCCACCGCGCTTGAATTCTTCTTCAAACACCTTGGCAGATATTTTATAACCGCCGCCGTCGGTCAGCATTTGGCAACGAATAATAAAAAAGTCGTTTTTAAAAATAGCTCTTTCTCCGACCGTGCTTTCGACTCCGACAATACTCAACTCAATATCTACGCCTTCGGAATTGCTGACCGACAAAGCCGCGACCCCCTGATCGAGAAAATAAACGCTGTTTGCCGGCGAATCGGATTGGTGCAGAACTTCGCCGCGCCGCAGGAAAACCGGTCTTAAGTGCGGTAAAAGTCTTTGATAATCTTCGTCGGGCAAGGCGGCGAGAAGTAAATTTCTTTGTTGAGAATCCTTTACTTTTTTGTTGGACATACTGTTTTTGCAAATTTCTAATATCAAAAAGGAGATTTCAATATTGTGGTAATTGTTTACAATTAATAATAAAAATAATTTTTTATTTGTTATGTGGTTAATCTAACAGACAAATAAGTTATTTGAATTGTAACCTATAATGTTTTGATCACATTCTTAACCTAAAATAAATTATTTTATTATAAAGACAATTCGCGACATCGGGGTTTACTTGGACAAAGATCTCCTCGTGCCGTCTGATGTGTTTACAAATACACGACCGAGAGAATAGAAGGAGATAAACCATGCAAAAAAAACCTCAAGCATCTCTCACCACCAAAAATTTTATTTTAAACGCTTTGCCGAAAAAAGATTTCGAGCGCCTTCACGCTCATCTTGAACCGGTTGAATTAGCTCTCGGTGAAATTATCTATCGACCCGATAAACCGATTAAATATATTTATTTCCCCGAAAACTCAATGGCTTCCATTGTCGCAACCACCAGCAGCGGACAATGCGTTGAAGTGGGGGTTGTCGGTCGAGAAGGAATCGTCGGCGTCAATGTTTTGCTGGGAGTTGATTCGATTGCTAACGAGTGTTTTATGCAGAGGGGCGACGGTGCGTTACGGATGAAGACGGAAACAGCCAGACAAGTGTTTAAGGAAGGCGGCGCGTTTCAGGATTTATCGCTGCGCTTTATAAACTTCCTAATGCTGCAGATTAGTCAAACTGCATTGTGCAATCGCCTGCATTCAGTTGAGGAAAAATTGTGCAGATGGTTGTTGATGTATCACGACCGCGCTGAGAATAATAAATTAACCCTGACGCAGGAGTTTCTATCCATTATGCTCGGCGTGAATCGTCCGAGCGTGACAACCGTCGCCGTTACTTTGCAGAGCGCGGGTCTGATTAAATATTCGCGCGGTCTGATTACCATTATTGAGCGACAAGGAATTGAAGATCTCGCTTGTGATTGTTACCAAGCCGTTAAAGACGAATACGACCGCCTGCCGAAATAATATCACTGCTATTATTTCAACTTTTTATGACGCAAGATAAAGCCAAACCAACAAGAAGTTTTTATTTTACTTGCACAAACAAAATATAAACTCAGAAAAATAAATTATTTAATTGATTTGCCGTGAGTTTTCCACAGGTGGAAAACTTTGTCGCAGTCGATTTTTCGTTGACTAATTTATAAAATAAGCACAAAATTATAGTTAAATAGATTGACTAATAAAAATAATGAGTTTTACGAAAGAAAGCGCAGTTGAGAGAGCTAAAAAGGATTTAGCAAAACGTTTAGATATTGCGGAAAGCGAGATTGAAACGGTTTCCGTTGCTGAAAAGGATTTTTCGGATATGTCGCTTGGCGCACCTGCCGGAGATGAAATGTCGGCACAGATGATTTCCAGCGGCTGGAGCATAAATTTGAAAGCCAAAGGAAAGAAGTTCGATTATCGCGCCGATAAATACCAGCTTCGCCTGCATGGGTACAACGGAACAAACCATATTATTGAATCGTAAATCTCTTGACAGGAAATCAGCCTGCTGCAAGTCAGGTAGTTTAAGCAAAATTTTGCTCTAAGCAGGAATTCAACATTTTTGGAGTTTGAAAAAATGAATCGAAATAATTTTTGGATCCATCTAACCGTTGCCGTCGTGATAATTTCGATGGCGGCTATTTTAGGTCAAGTCAGAAACTGGCGTTCGTCGCTGCGCGGAGATTCGGCAAAGGTAATTAAATCAACAGCGAAACCATCTGCCGCGAAGCGTCCGGCGGAAGAGAAAGAACCTGAAGTTCTGGTCAAATTACGTCCGAATATCAGTCTTTCTGAAATCAAAAAAATCGCGGCAAAAAACAATGACCGCGTTGAAGATGAAATCGAATCAGTCAAAGGTTTAGTGGCGATTGACGATCTTGATAATCTCGCTGCCGATAAAGTTGCCGCACAATACGCTGCGATGAGCGACGCCGTAATTTATGCCGAAGCGAATAACAAAATAGAACTCGACCCGATTGAAAGTTTACCTGCGTCTGTTCTGGTTGATCTCGAAGAAAGTGCTCCTTCCGCGCTGATGCCGAATGACCCGATGTTCAAAGATCAATGGGCTTTAAACAACGTCGGGCAAAATGGCGGAAAATCTGAATCTGACATCCGCGCCATCAAAGCGTGGCTCAAAACGCAGGGCAGCAGTGATGTTGTGGTCGCCGTTTTAGACAGCGGAGTTAATTATAAACACACTGACTTCGCCGCCAATATGTGGGTTCGTCCCGACAATGTTCCTGTTTATAAGGACGACGAACTCGGCACCTTTGATGATTTACACGGTTTTAACGCCGTTGATAACCTGAGTGATCCGATGGACGACAACGGACACGGAACGCACTGCGCCGGAATTATCGGCGCGGAAGGCAACAACGACGAAGGCATCACGGGAATCAACTGGAAGGTTGAAATTATGCCGCTTAAATTTATGGGACGCGGCGGTTTCGGTACGACCAAAGACGCGATTGAAGCGATTAATTATGCGATTGACCGCAAACGCGCCGGTGTCAACGTCAAAGTGATCAACGCCAGCTGGGGTTCGACTCTTTCTTCAAAAGCTCTGGAAGATACGATTCGCGCTGCCGGAGAAGAAGGAATTTTGTTTGTCGCCGCGTCGGGAAACAACAGCACGAACAATGACAGGCGTCCGCATTATCCTTCAAATTACAATCTACCAAACGTCATCAGCGTCGCCGCGCTCGACCGAACAGATAATTTAGCTTCATTTTCCAACTTCGGCGCCAAAACGGTTCACGTCGCCGCACCGGGCAGAGATATTCTCAGCACCTGGCTCAACGACGATTATCGCGAAGCTTCGGGAACTTCAATGGCAACGCCGTATGTCGCCGGCATCGCGGCTTTGATTTGGTCAAGCGAGCCGAAAATAACGATGGAAAAAGTTCGTGAGAGAGTTCTCAAATCAACAGATAAACTTGATTCTCTGACCGGCAAAGTCGAAAGCGGCGGACGAATCAATGCTGAAAAAGCTCTGGAAAATTAAGCGTTCAACAAAACATTTTTGGTCAAGACCGCGAATCCTTCGCGGTCTTTTTTTTGCAAAATTAATTCTTTAGTCGGATTTAACAGGCACTCTTTCGCAAAAATTAATCCTTGTTCAAACAAACGTCCGGCTTGCGGGAAATCCGCGGCATCGAGCGTAAGCCTGCCCGCGAAAATCGCCTATTCGGTAAATAAACGCTTTTCTCCTTTTCTTCAGCAGAATTTTTTAGAACGATTTTAAAATCTACGCAATTCGTAACAGAAGTCCGCGCGTATCTGAAAATTGCTGTAAGTATCAGTTTCTACTTCACTTAAAAACTTTTACGGAAAAGATACGAAGCTTTGATAAAAAACGTGCGTCCGTTCTGGCGAAAGCCCGGTTCGAGTCCGCCGGTAAACGGATTGTAGCCGTTGCGGTTAAAATCGTCATTGTAACCAGCGTAGAGGGCGGTTCCGGGGCTTGGCGTCCAACCGAAAACGACTTGCGGACGGAGGCGCGTGGAGAGCGTTGAATAATCAATTCGGGTACGCGCGAATACGCTTCGGGTGAATTGATAAGTCGAGCGCAGGCTGAAAATGTTGTCGTCAAAAGCGGTGCGTCTAGTGTCATCACGGACAAGTCTCTGTTTATTATAATTGAGCTGGACTTGAAGCGCCGAGGTTGGTTGATAACGCAAACTCGATTCGATATAAAGTTGTTTGCCGGGACCCGGATCAAATCCGGGTCTGATTGGCTGGATATTGGTCGGGTCATCCGGATTCAAATCGCGTCTTCGCAGATATTCCTGAAAAGCCGTTTCGTAAGCGAGAAATGGCACGCTGACCCTTGGAAAACGTCTGCCGTTGCCTAAATCAAAATCGAGCTGTCCGTCGCTGTAGCTGAGAACAAATAAACCAAAAATCTGCTTAACCGGAGAAGTTTCGACAAAGCCGTAAACTTCGCGGCGATGAGCCGAGCGTTCCGCATCCGCGCCGAAAAATGCTCCGCGCCGAGTGGCATTGCGGTTAGCGCCGAATTCGTGTTCAAAAACGCGTTCATAGCCAAGTTCAAAGCCGCCGCCGACGTATGTCTGGCGCTGCAAACCGATCATTCCCTGAGTGTTCGAATTCCATTGCTGCAAGCGTCCCTGCCAATCGTGGTTGAGGACAGCATCATTGGAGATTCGCTTGGTGATGATTTTTTGCTTCGGCTGCTGCTCGGTTTGATAGCGAACAAAGGCGCGGTGCTGATTGGTGTCGGTGCGCGGGGTGAAACCGACGTCGGCGCGGTAATCGCGCGTTCTGCCGACGCCGTTTATTTGAATCGACAAATTACGGTCAGAACGATCAAGCGAATATGAATAACCAAAACCGTTGCCATTGCGATACAAATTGCGGTCTAAATCCGGGTCATAGAAAAAACGGCGCGAGTTGGTGCCGGTTATTTGAAATTCCGCAACCGTTTTCGGATCGACGCGAAAACGTCCGTCAAAACCGGCTGTGTGATTGTGGCGTTCGATAAAATTATAAGTTGTGGCGAAAAACCCGACGTTGTGTTGTCTGCCAATGTCGCGTTTAAATCGAAGAATGCCGATGTCAGCGTTTTTATCCACAAAACGCTCGACGCCGCAGACAATTTTCGGATCGGCAAGCCGTCGAATCTGGCATTCGCGCAAGCCCTGTCGTTCGTCCAGAGAATAATTGCCGGGCGCGTTATCGGAAGCGTAAAGCAAGCCGAAAGTGTTTTTGCCGCGCCTGCCGGTTAATTTTGCGGCAATGTCCGGGTCAACGATGGCGCGCGTGTTGACGACGTT
>JACCRD010000184.1 GCA_013813755.1 Acidobacteriota bacterium
TTCTGAAGTCTAATGCTCGGGACAGCATTTCAGTTGTTACTATTTCCTCTTTAACACCATCTTGAGCCAAAGCTGTGCTTGAGCTGTTAAAAGTCGGCAAAAGTAAATAACTTATAGTCGTTGCCGCTACCAAGGCGAGGAGTGACATAACATATAAAGTTTTTTTGCTTACTCGAAGCAGGGGTAACTCTCGAATATTCATTTTCATATTGATAATCCTCGTTTTATTTAGGTAAGTCGTTTGTGTGCCGCATTATGCGAGAGAATGTTGGCTGATAACTAATTTTGATACAACCAAAATACCGTTAGTGTATCATATAGTTTACAAAACCGAGCATAAAAATTATCATTGAGATTTTAAATTTAGCTTTGTTTGCCTGAGATGGTCATTGTATTCAGATTAAATTCACAAAAATTTAACACGCGCAATTTAATGAGAAATTTCCTTCAAATAAGGTTTTTATGAATTTTGATTAAATAAAAAAACAAAGGTAGGGGTTTGACTCAATTGTTATCATAATTACTACCGGACTTCATTTAACTGAAAAGTAATCTTCGGATAATCTATTATTTCTGGGTTAATCTTAATAGCTAATTCTAATGACCTGAGGGTTCTATAAAAAGGTTTTCAGTAATTTTCAGGACGTATTTATAAAACTACTGGCAGAGAACAGAAAAGAAAATAATTATGGAAGACAAAGAACTTAAAAAACGACTCAAGAAAATTCCTGATGCGGATAAAAACGGTGACCCGATTTATAAAATTGATGATGCTGAAAACGAATCAAGTAAAGAAAAAGATAAATCTGCTAAGAAAAATAAGGCAAGCTAGAAGCTTAAATCATAAATAATGTTTGCCTCTCGCAGGGTTTTGTTTTTATCATTACTAAATGCAAAAAGTATTAACTGCCGAAGAGATGCGCGAAGTTGACAGCCTGACGACGGAGAAATACGGCATTCCGTCTTTCCTTTTGATGGAAAACGCCGCTCACGCTGCCGCGCGCGTGATTACGGAAAAACTCGGCGGGTCGGTAAAAGGGAAATCATTTTTGATTCTCTGCGGCAAAGGTAATAACGGCGGTGATGGCGCGGCTTTAGCCAGGATTTTGTGGATGTCGGGCGCAAAGTGTTCCGTTTATTTATTTGGAAAAGTTGAGCAAATAAAGCGCGATGCGCGAATAAATTTTGAAATCGTACAAAAAATCAGCAATGCCGAGAGATCTGAAAATCTTCGTTTTTTTCAAGAAAGCAACGATGGTCTGGACGCGTATGAAGCCTTATCAAGAGCGCAATTATATGACGACATAATTATAGACGCTTTGTTCGGAACAGGTTTAAATAAGCCTTTGACAGGGGGGTTAGCTTCTTTTTTACCGAGTTGGAAGCAACATAACGAAACAAAAAACTTTTACATTTCGCTCGATATTCCATCAGGCTTAAACGCAGATTTAGCAAACCCAATCGGCGAGAATATAAAAGCAGATTTAACCATAACTTTCACCGTACCAAAACTCGCTAACGTCTTTCCGCCGGCGTCAAATTTCAATGGTGAACTCGTCGTTGCAAATATCGGTTCGCCGCGGGAATTGATTGATAATTCATCGTCGCAAACTTTTGTCGCGGAAAAACGCGACGCCCAAGATTGGCTGAATAAAACAGAAGTCAGGACGGATTCGTATAAAAAAACTCGCGGAACGGCTTTGATCATTGCGGGTTCAAAAAATTATTCGGGCGCGGCGATCCTTGCGGCGAACGCTTGTTTTGCGGCGGGCGCGGGGATGGTTTCGGTCGGCGTGCCTGAATCGGTGCGGGGAATTGTCGCCGCCAAAGTTTTGAACGAAATTATTACGCGCGGATTCTCTGAAACAAAAAATGGCGCGTTTGCAGAATCCGCCGTAAAAGATGTTCTGGAATTGAGCGAAAAAATGGATATCGTCGCGCTCGGCTGCGGTTTAACTTCGGATGATGAAAGCACGAAAAGTTTTGTTCGCGAAGTTGTTGAAAACAGAAAAACGCCGATGGTTATTGATGCTGACGGTTTGAACGCAATCGCGCCGTTCGATTTGGAAGGGTCAGGCAATTTGCCTTTGATTCTCACGCCGCATATCGGTGAATTCCAGAGGCTTCTTGGAACAAAAACAGAAGTAAAAGATCGCATCAAAATGGCGCGTGAATTTTCACAAAAACACAATGTGATTTTAGTTTTAAAGGGCGAGCGAAGTTTAGTTGCCGCGCCAAGCGGTGAAGTTGTGATAAATCCGACGGGCAACGCCGGAATTTCCCGTGCCGGTTCGGGCGACACTCTGACGGGAATTATTGCGGGATTTTTAGCGCAAACTTACGGAACCCAAAAACCAAATTTAGAAAATACATTTGAAACTGTCGTTGCCGCGCTTTATATCGCAGGTTTGGCGGGCGACATCGCGGCGGAAAAGTTGAGTGAGAGATTAATGTCGGCAAGCAATATTCGCGAATGTTTGAACGAGACGATTAGATCACTTACGAATTAAAAATTACGAATGACCACGAAAAACGAACAGAATTTTGTTTGTAATTCGCCAGAAGATACTTTTGGTTTAGGCGAAAAAATCGGGATGAGTCTCAAAGGCGGCGAAATTATAATGCTTTCCGGCGGACTCGGCGCGGGCAAAACACTTCTGACCAAAGGTATTTTGTATGCGCTCCGGTATGATACACGCGAAGTTACAAGTCCGAGTTTTACGCTCATTAATCTTTATAAAACAGAAATTTTCGACGTTTACCACATTGATTTTTGGCGTTTGGATGACGACTCGGATGTTGGTTTTGCCGTCGGTTTAGATGAAATCTTAGAAGACGAAACGGCGATTGTTATAATCGAATGGTCTGAGAAACTAAAGAAAATATCGTCTCCAAATAAAATTATACGTGTCACGATCAAAGGCGACGGTGATGATGCGCGAAGTATTACAATCACGAATTAACAATTATTCCGGCACAAGGACGGTGCGAAAACCTAGAAGTGTCCAATCGGCTTCGACTTCGACTTCGTTAATATAAGAAAAGTCTCCGGGAGCGTTTGAGCCGACGGCGTAACATTTAGCGTTGCCGTTTTCGTCGCGGTAAAACCCTAGTTCCAAAGATTCGGTTGCGCTCCATTCGGGGTGAAAAACTTTCCCGATTAAGTTAAACACCACCGGCGGACAGATGGTTAGACGAAACCCCGGCGGCATCAAACTGCGGTCATTCCAGTCCTTGTTTACGAGATTTACAAATTGTCGCAAAGTATTGTAATTATGCGCGTAACGCGTGCCGGACATGATTTTGGCGGCACCGAAATATGCTGAAAACGGATCTGTCCTTGAGTCAAAACCGTATTGCGTGCCGTAGAATTGTCGATTGTTTGGAAGATAACGCGGCTTTAAAGTTGTTTCAACTGCAATTATTTTTCCTTGATGACGCTCATGACCTTTTGTAATTGCCCGGTATGAATCTGTTTTTTGATAATTTCTGTTGGTTGAATCTAACTTTAACGCTGGATACAGCCGCGAACGATAATCTTCCGTGTCAATTTGGACAGCATCCGCCGACGGAACGATGTGCCATTCCAGATTGAATTTTTTGAGATGTTCGGAAACGAGTGGCGAAACATCAAATGCCTCGACTGCGCCAGGTGAAATAATTTCAGTCCGGGCGTCGAGCGCAAAAAATTCGCGCAATTTATTTTCTCTTTCAATCATCCAATCATTCATAATGCGTGTATCTTAACTTATAAGAGTTGTAATTTGCACGAAAATATTACGACTTCAAAGATTAAAATTGGCTGCCAAAAACCTTGAAATAAATATTAATGAAAAGCCTTTTTATTAGTTTGATTGCGGGATCGCTGTTTTTAATTGGGTTTCCCTGGAGTTTTGGTCAAAACGGTGAAATTTTTCAGAAAATCAAAAACCCACTAATCGTGATTAAGAAAAGAGAGCGCACGCTCGAGGTTTTCGACGGCGAGCGGCTCGTCAAAACTTATAAAATCGCGCTCGGTTTCACTTCCGAAGGCGACAAGTAGCGCGAAGGCGACGGCAAAACTCCCGAGGGCGAATTTTATGTTTTTACAAAAAATAACCAAAGCAAATTTTGTCTGTCACTCGGTTTGAGTTACCCAAATGTCGAAGATGCGGGACGCGGGCTGCGCGACAATCTAATTTCGCAAGCGGAGTATTATTCGATCACCAAAGCAATCAAAGAGAAAAAGATGCCTCTGCAGAATACAAAACTCGGCGGCGAAATCTACATTCACGGCGGTGGACGCGCAAATGATTGGACTCAAGGCTGCGTCGCGCTCGCCGACGAGGAAATAAAGAAACTTTTTGACGTAATTAAAGTTGGAACAATTGTCAGAATTGAAGCTTGACTTGACTTAGCTTACAATAAATTGAAATACTTGAATAAATAGTAAAGATTACAAATTAAACGACATTAAAAAGAGGAATAAAAAATATGCCATATCCAGAAATTATGATCCACGGAATGCGCCAAGAGTTGGCGCAGCTTGGAATTGAAGAAACTAAAA